>DATABP010000719.1:0-2132 GCA_036259515.1 Thermoanaerobaculia bacterium
CCGGCGGGGCGGTGTCGGAGGGGGTGGGGCGGCGAGGCATCCGAGAGCCAGGGCGGCGGATCGACCGGACGCCGCCGCGGGCGGGGCGCATCCTACCAGCGCCTCGCCCGGCCCTCCCCGAGCTCTCAGCCGGCGCGGCGCAGGGCGAGGAGCGTGATGTCGTCGGCCGGCGGCGCGCCGCCCAGCCGCCGCCGGACCAGCGCCGAGAGCGCCTCGACCGCCTCCCGTGCCGAGCCGCCGGGCGCCTGCCGCAGCGCCTCCCGCGCCGCTTCGTAGCCGAGGAGGTCGCGGCCCTCGTCGTCGCCGCCCGCGCCGTCGCCGCGGCGCAGCTCGGCCAGGCCGTCGCTGGCGAAGAGCACGAGGTCGCCCGGGGCGAGCGCCAACGTCCGGCTCGGGAACGGCACGTCGAGCGAGCCGAGCGGCACCCGCGGCAGGGCGATCTCCTCGACCTCGCCGGTCGCCGCCCGCCGCACCAGCGCCGACGGCATGCCCGCCGAGGCGAGGGTCAGCGTGTGCTCCTCGAGCGTCGCGACGACGAGCGCCATGTGCACCCGGCGGAGCTGCATCTGGCGGATGGCGCGGTCGATCCGCGCCAGCATCTCGCAGGGCGCGGCCTCGTCGCGGAGCGCCTGGAAGAGCCCCTTGGTGGCGGCGACCACGGTGCCGGCGCGGGCGCCGTGGCCCACCGCGTCGCCCACCGCGAGGACCAGCCGGCCGCCAGCGGCGAGGTGGGCGTCGTAGTAGTCGCCGCCGACCTCGGTGGCGGTGGTCATCTCGGCCGCCAGCTCGTAGCCGGGCACCTCCGGCAGCGATCCGGGGAGCATGGCGAGCTGGAGCTCCCGCGCCTCGGCGAGCTCGCGGTCCTTGCGCGCGCTCTCCGCCTCGGCCAGCCGCCGCCGCACCTCGGCCTCGCGCACCGCCCGCTCCTGGGCGAGCATCCCCTCCGACAGCTCGGTGACCCGCGCGAGCTGGCGCTCGAGGTCGCGGCCGGTGCGGGCGAAGCTCCGCGCCAGGTGCACCGACATGGCGACGAGCATCGCCACGGCGCCGACCATGTACGGGTTGTTGGTGCCGAGGACGGTGCCGCGGAGGACGCCGAGGTCGATCAGCATGTCGCCCGCCGCGCAGGCGGCGAAGAAGAGCATGCCGGCCGCCGGCAGCAGCAGGTCCTCGCGCCGCCGGCGGTAGCGGGTGACGACCACCCGCAGCGTCTCGGCGACCACCGCCAGGACGATCGCGATCCCCAGCCGCACCGCCGTCCGCTCGTCGACCGCGACGAGCCCCAGGAAGACGACGCAGGCGGCGGCGACGAGCCAGAACTGGCGCGGCAGGCGGTCGTAGAAGAGCGAGTAGACGAAGCGGGCGATGCTCAGCACCAGCACCGGCACCACCAGGTAGGCGCCGAGCGCCGACTCGTCGAGGTGCCCCAGGCTCTCCTCGTAGTCGAGGAAGGCGGCGGCGGCGAACGAGCCGGCGAAGAGCGCGAACCACAGGTTGCTCGCCGCCCGCCGCTCGAAGCTCCACAGCAGCAGGTGGAGGAGCGCGAGCGTCAGCGGCACCGCGGTGAAGAACGTCTGGCCGGCGAGGAGCGCGTCGTGCTCCGCCGGGGAGAGCGCGGCCGGCGCGGCGGCGAGGAGCGTCGGCATCACGCGGCGGGATGCGGGGCGCACGGCGGCGGGGTTGCCGCCGCCGCGCGCCGCCGCCGGTTCAGGCGCCGATCGCCCGCCGGACGCGCGCGATCTGTCGCCGGTGGACGAGGTCGTGGCCGGCGAGCAGGCGGATCATCAGCTCGACGCTCTCCTCGCCGCGCTCGGCGTGGACGGCGACGCGCCGGCGCTCCGCCTCGGACAGCGTGGCGAGCCAGCGCAGGTTGGCCCGGCGCAGCCCGGCGAGCTGGTCGAGCGCGCCGGCCAGCGGCACGTCGCGGTAGCGCAGGCGGTCGGCCCAGGCGTCCTGGTCGTAGCCGGCGAGGGGCGGGCGGTCGTCGACGACCGTGGTGCGCAGGCGCACCGACATCATCAGCTCGGCGTCGGCCAGGTGCTGGACCACCTCGACGACGCTCCACTTGCCGGGCGCCTCCGGCCGGCGGAGCTCCTCGTCGTCGAGGCCGGCGGTCAGCCGCTCGACCTCGG
>DATABP010000720.1:0-7007 GCA_036259515.1 Thermoanaerobaculia bacterium
GATCTTGCCGCTGTCGTCGATGTTGATCACCTTGACCGTCACCTCGTCGCCCTCGTTGAGGAGGTCGGTGACGTTCTCCACCCGGAAGGGCGCCAGCTCGCTGACGTGGAGGAGCCCGTCGGTGCCGGGGATCAGCTCGACGAAGGCGCCGTAGGGCTCGACCCGCCGCACCATCCCGGTGTAGACGCGGCCGACCTCGGGCACCTCGGTCAGGCGCTCGATCAGCTCGATGGCGTGGCGCGCCGCCGGCTCGTCCGGCGAGGCGACGATCACCGTGCCGTCGTCCTCGACGGTGATCTCGACGCCGGTCTCCTCCTGGATCGAGCGGATCACCTTGCCTCCGGGGCCGATGACGTCGCGGATCTTCGACACCGGGATGTGGATGGTGTAGAGGCGCGGCGCGTAGCGCGACAGCTCGGTGCGCGGGTCGGCGAGCACCTTCTCCATCTCGCCGAGGATGTGGAGCCGGCCCTGGCGCGCCTGCTCGAGCGCCCGCTCCATGATCTCCCGGGTGACGCCGGTGATCTTGATGTCCATCTGGAGCGCGGTGACGCCGTCGCGGGTGCCGGCGACCTTGAAGTCCATGTCGCCGTAGTGGTCCTCCTGGCCGGCGATGTCGGTCAGGACGGCGAACTCGTCGTCGCGCTTGATCAGGCCCATCGCCACGCCGGCGACCGGCGACAGCATCGGCACGCCGGCGTCGAACAGCGCCAGCGAGCCGCCGCACACCGAGGCCATCGACGAGGAGCCGTTCGACTCCAGGATGTCGGAGACCACGCGCACGGTGTAGGGGAAGTCCTCCTCGGACGGCAGCACCGGCATCAGCGAGCGGCGGGCGAGGACGCCGTGGCCGATCTCGCGCCGCCCCGGCGAGCGCAGGAACTTCACCTCGCCGACGGAGAACGGCGGGAAGTTGTAGTGCAGCATGAACTTCTGCCGGCTCTCGCCCTCGTACTCCTCGATGATCTGCGCGTCGCGCTGGGTGCCCAGGGTGGCGGAGACCAGCGCCTGCGTCTCGCCACGGGTGAACAGCGCCGACCCGTGGGTGCGCGGCAGGAGGCCGACGTCGATGGCGATCGGCCGCACCTCGTCGAGCGGGCGGCCGTCGAAGCGGCGGCGGTCGGCGAGCACCACGTCGCGCAGGATCTGCTCCTCGAGCGCGCCGATCGCCTTCTTGACCTGAGTGCGGCGCTCCTCCTCCTCGGCCGGGATGGCGTCGAGGTAGGGGCCGGTGACCTCCTTGACCCGCGTCTTGCGCTCGAACTTGCCGACCGTGTGGAGGGCGTCCTTGAGCGGGCCGTAGAGGTCGCCCTTCACCCGCTCCCAGACCTCGGCGGGGTAGGGCTCCGGCGCCTCCCACCGCGGCTTGACGAAGCCGCCGTCGCGGAACATCTCGTGCTGCAGGCGGACGATGCGCTGGATCTCGCGGTGGGCCTGGAAGATCGCGTCGAGGAGCACGTCCTCGCTGACCTGGTTGGCGCCCGCCTCGACCATCACCACCGCATCCTCGGTGCCGCAGACGACGAGGTCGAGGTCGGCGACGTCGCGCTGCGCGTTGTCCGGGTTGAACACCAGCTCGCCGTCGACCAGCCCGACGCGCACGGCGCCGATCGGGTTGAAGAACGGGATGTCGGAGAGCACCAGGGCGAACGAGGCGCCGTTGATCGCCAGCACGTCGGGATCGTTGCGGCCGTCGGCCGAGAGCACGAAGGCGATGATCTGCGTCTCGTGGAAGTAGCCCTCGGGGAAGAGCGGGCGGAGCGGCCGGTCGGTCAGCCGGGCGGTGATGATCTCCTTCTCGCTCGGCCGTCCCTCGCGCTTGAAGAAGCCGCCGGGGATGCGGCCCGCGGCGTAGGTGTACTCGCGGTAGTCGACGGTCAGCGGCAGGAAGTCGCGCGGGCGGTCGGCCACCTGCATGCAGGCGGTGGCCAGCACCACGGTGTCGCCGAGGCGCACGGTGACCGAGCCGTTGGCCTGCTTGGCGAGGCGGCCGGTCTCGACCGTCAGCTTGCCGGCACCGATCTCGATCTCTCTCGTCTGGAGCTTGCGTTGCATCGGGGTCTCTTTTCTCTGTCTACGCTTTGGATTCGCGGGGGGCGCGGCGGCCGGGGAGCCCGGGCGCGCCAGGGTCGACACGACGTCCGTGTCGAGCAAGAGCCGCACCGGCGCGCGCGCGCGGGACCGGTGGGCGGCGGATCGTCCGCCGGGTTCGGGAGGGGACCGCTCGGCGCGGTCCCCGTGGGGCCGGACTACTTGCGGATGCCCAGGCGCTGGATCGTCGTGCGGTAGCGCTCGAGGTCCTTCTTCTTGAGGTAGTCGAGCAGGCGGCGCCGCCGGCCGACCAGCTTGAGGAGGCCGCGGCGGCTGTGGTGGTCCTGCTTGTGGGCCTTGAAGTGCTCGGTGAGCTCGGTGATGCGGTTGGTCAACAGCGCCACCTGCACCTCGGGAGAGCCGCTGTCGCTGTCGTGGACGCGGTACTCCTCGATGATCTGGGTCTTCTGCTCCTTGGTCTGCGGCAACTCGGGACTCCTCTTTCTCTCTCTGTCTTCTCTCTCTGATCGCTCGTCGCGTTCGCTCTTCAAACCGAACGATTGTACCACGGCGGCGGGCGCTTCCGGCCGCCTCGCTCGACGGCCCGCTTCACTCGACGGCCCGCCTCACTTGAAGACCACGCGGGGCTGCACGATGCCCACTCCCGCGCTGCCGATGCGCTCGACGATGGTGCCGACCGCGATCAGCTCGTAGCGGCGGTTGATCACCTTCACCCAGTCGCCCTCGTCGCCGGCCAGCTCGCGCACCAGCACCGTCTGGCCGTGCTCGATGCGCTCCTCCTGCTGCGGGTCGGCGACGATCTCGCCGAAGGGGAGCGGGATCTCGTCGAACGGCACCCAGCCGCGCTCGGGGGCGGCGTCGGCGGCCACCGCGCGCTCGAGCTCGGCGAGCGGGATCGCCTGGTCGAGCCCGAACGGCCCCACCTGGAGGCGCCGCAGCCCGGCGAGGTGCGCGCCCACCCCCAGCCGCCGGCCGACGTCGTGGACCAGCGTGCGGGCGTAGGTGCCCGACGAGCAGGCGAGGCGGAAGGCGAGGTCGCGGTGGCCGGCGCTCTCGTCGAACTCGCCCTCCGGCTCGAGCTCGTACACCGTCACCCGCTTCGCCTCCTGCGGCACCTCCTCGCCGGCGCGGGCGAGCTCGTAGAGCTTCTTGCCACCCACCTTCTTCGCCGAGTACGGCGGGGGGGTGTGGTCGATCTCGCCGACGAAGGTGGCCATCACCGCCGCCACCTGCTCGCGGCCGACCGCCGCCACCCGCGCCGGGTCGGCCTGGGCGGTCACTGCGCCCGAGGCGTCGTAGGTGTCGGTCTCCGCCCCCAGCCGCAGCACGCCGCGGTAGACCTTCGGGGCGCGGATGAGGAAGCGGGTCAGCCGCGTCGCCTTGCCGAGGGTGAGCACGAGGAGCCCGGTGGCGTCCGGATCGTGGGTGCCGGCGTGGCCGATCTTCTTCTGGCGGGTGATCCGCCGCGCCCGCTGCACCACGTCGTGCGAGGTGCCGCCGGCCTCCTTGTCGATGAGCAGCAGCCCGTCGGTCCACTCCATCGCGCGGCTCCTACTCGCCCTCGGCGCCGCCGCCGGCCAGCGCCGCGGTGAGCGCCGCGACCGCCTCGGCCAGCGCGGTCTCGGCGTCGGCGTCCTCGCGGGTGAAGCCGGCGGCGTTCTTGTGGCCGCCGCCGCCGTGCTGCCGCGCGATGCGCTCGACGTCGACGTCGCCGCGGCTGCGGAGCGACAGCTTGACCCCGCCCTCCGGCAGGTCGCGGGCGAGCGCCACGGCGTCGACCCCGGCCACCGAGCGCGGCGCGTCGATCAGCCCCTCGGCGTCGGCCTGCTGGGCGCCGGCGCGCTCGAAGGCGGAGGCGGCGAGGTGGACGGTGGCGACGCGCCCGTCGGCGTGGAGGCGCAGGGTGCCGATCAGCTCGCCGAGGAGCCGCAGCGAGGCCACCGGCCGGCTCTCGTAGAGCCAGCGCGACACCTCGTCCGGCCGGGCGCCCACCCGCACCAGCGCCGCCGCCGCCTCGAAGGCCTCCGGCGTGGCGTTGGCGAAGCGGAAGCCGCCGGTGTCGGTGACCAGCGTCAGGTAGAGGGCGTTCGCGGTGTCGGCGTCGAGCTCGACGCGCAGCCCCTGGGCGAGCCGGAACACCATCTCGCCCACCGCCGGCGCCGTCGGGTCGACCCAGTTCACCGCCCCGTAGTGCTGGTTGCCGAGGTGGTGGTCGACGTTGACCAGCTGCCGCTCGACGACGTGGTCCTCGAGCCCGGTGCGGTCGAGGCCGGGGCACTCGAGCACGATGACGCCGTCGAACTTGTCCGGCCAGCCGGGCGGCGGCTCGGCGCCGACGTGGATGCGCTCGGCGCCGGGCAGCCCGCGGTAGAGGGTGGGCGTCGGGTCGCGGTTCCAGATCACCGCGCCCTTGCCGAGATTGCGCAAGAGGCGCGCGAGCCCCAGCTCGGAGCCGATCGCGTCGCCGTCGGGGTTGACGTGGCTGGTCAGGAGGAAGCGGTTGCCGCCGCGGATGGTGCGCAGCAGCTCCTCGGGGGCCTTGCTCGTCATGGGCTTCGTCGTCATCGCGTCTCTCCTCTTTCAGTCCACCCCATCGAGTGAGTCCAGCCCTTCGACCACCTGCTCCTCCCAGCTCGACACCACCGCCTCGGGCACCTCGTCGGCCAGCGCCCGGAGCGCCGCCAGCAACCGTTCGAGCTCCCCCTCCGAACCGGCGACCACCGCCGCCGTGACCTCCGCCCGCTGGTGCAGCTCGTGGAGCCCGGTCTCCGCCACCGACACCCGCACCCGCCGGTGCATCCGCTCCACCAACGACCGGACCGCCCGCCGCTTGTCCTTCAACGACCCCGCCCCCGGGACCATCAGCTCACAACGGATCACCCCCACCCAGGCGGTCACGTCCCCTCCCTGTCGTTCCTCTTCCTTCTTCTTTCTTTTTCCTCCGTCGTCCGGTCGGAGATCGACGACGGAGCGGCGCCGGCGGGGCTGTGAGCGGCGCGGTCGTTGGCAGGTGCGGCCCCCGCCTAGAGCTCGGCGGCCACCTCTTCCTTGGTGAACGACTCGATCACGTCCCCCGGCTTGAAGTCCTGGAACCGGTCGAGCCCGATGCCGCAGTCGAACCCCGCGCGCACCTCGGAGGCGTCGTCCTTGAACCGCCGGAGCGACGCGATCTTCCCCTCGTGGACCACCACGTTGTCGCGCAGGAGGCGCACCGAGTGGCTGCGGTGGATCGTCCCGTCGAGCACGTGGCAGCCGGCGACGATCCCCATCTTCGGCACCTTGAACGTCTCGCGCACCTCGGCGTGCCCGCTGACCACCTCGCGGAAGGTGGGCTCCAGGAGGCCGGCCATCGCCTTCCTCAGCTCGTCGGTCAGCTCGTAGATCACGGTGTGGAGGCGGACGTCCACCCCCTCCTTGTCGGCGAGCTCGGCGGCGTTCCGCTCCGGGCGGACGTTGAAGCCGATGACCACCGCCTCGGACGCCGAGGCGAGCGCGATGTCGTTCGTCGAGATGGCGCCGACCGCGGCGTGGATGACCTGCACCCGCACCTTCTCGGTGCCGAGCTTCTCGAGCGTGTCGCGCAGCACCTCGGCCGAGCCCTGCACGTCGGCCTTGAGCACCACCGGCAGCTCCTTGACCTGACCTTCCTGGATCTTGTCGAAGAGCTGGTCGAGCGACATCCGCCCCTGGCTCGGGCTCAGATCGCGGCGGCGCGCCTCCTGCTGGCGGTACGAGGCGATCTCGCGCGCCCGCGACTCGTCGGCCACCACCTGGAAGGCGTCGCCCGCCTCCGGCAGGTCGTTGAACCCGGTGACCTCGACCGGCGTGGCCGGCGGCGCCTCGGCCACCCGCTCGCCGAGGTCGTTGCTCATCGCGCGCACGCGGCCCCAGGCGGCGCCGGTGACGAACGGGTCGCCCACCTTGAGCGTGCCGTTCTGCACCAGCACGGTGGCGACGTTGCCGCGCCCGGTCTCCTTGCGCGCCTCGAGCACCACGCCCTGCGCCGGCAGCTCGGGGTTGGCCTTGAGCTCGAGCAGGTCGGAGGTCAGGAGGATCATCTCCAGGAGCTCGTCGATGCCCTGGCGCTTCAGCGCCGAGATCGGCACCGCGACCGTCTCGCCGCCCCACTCCTCGACCATCAGCCCGTTGTCGGCGAGCTCCTTCTTCACCCGGTCGGGGTTGGCGTTCGCCTTGTCGATCTTGTTGACCGCGACGACGATCGGCACCCGGGCGGCGCGCGCGTGGTCGATCGCCTCGACCGTCTGCGGCATCACCCCGTCGTCGGCGGCGACCACCAGCACCACCACGTCGGTGGCCTTGGCGCCGCGCGAGCGCATCATGGTGAACGCCTCGTGGCCGGGGGTGTCGAGGAAGACGATCTTCTTGCCGTCGCGCTCGACCTGGTAGGCGCCGATGTGCTGGGTGATGCCGCCGAACTCGCTCTCCACCACCTTCGACTGGCGGATGGCGTCGAGCAGCGACGTCTTGCCGTGGTCGACGTGGCCCATGATAGTGACCACCGGCGCCCGCGGCACCCGGCCGGCCGGCTGGGCCGCCTCGCCGTCGCCGGCGGCGGCGGCGCCGGCCTCGGCGCGCTGCCCCTGGCGGAGCTGGATCTCCTCCTCGAAGGAGACGACCATCGTCTCGATGCCCATCTCCTCGGCCAGCTTCTGCGCCAGCTCGGGCTCGACGACGTGGTTGATGTTGGCGAGGATGCCGCGGCGGAAGAGCGCCGCGATCAGGTCCTTCGCCTTGACCCCCAGCCGCTCGGCGAAGTCGCGGACGGTCATCCCCTCGGAGATCAGCACCGCGCCCTCCGGACGGCCCTTCTTGAAGCTCAGGATCTTGCCTCCTTCCCTTTCCTCCTCGCGGCGCTCGGCGCGGCGGCGGCGGCGCGAGGTGGTGCCGGCGGCGGGGCGGGCGGCGGCGGCGACCTCGTCCTCCTCGAGATCGCC
>DATABP010000721.1:0-7508 GCA_036259515.1 Thermoanaerobaculia bacterium
GTCCGCCGGCGCGCCGGTCGCCGTCGAGGCGGCGACCAGCGCCACCGCGGCCGCGAGCCGCGACGCCCGCCCCCGCCTTCCCCGCCGGCTCATCCCACCGTCACCGAGAGGATCGCCGGCAGCCGCTCGGCGGCCACCGTCCAGGTCGACCCGGCGTCGGCCGAGGCGAAGAGGTCGCCCGACTCGGCGCCGAAGTAGAGGCCGAGCGGGTCGCGGCCGTCGTGCTCGAACGCCTGGCGCAGCACGGTGAGGTAGGCGTCGCGCTGCGGCAGCCCCTCGCCCCGCGGCTGCCACGAGGCGCCGCCGTCGCGCGTCTCGTACACCCGCACCCTTCCCTCGGGCGTCACCCGGTCGACGTCGGCGACCAGCGGGATCACCCAGGCGCGGTCGGGGTCGCGCGGATCGGCGGCGAGCGGGAAGCCGAAGTCCGACGGCAGGCCCTCGGCGATGCTCCGCCAGGTCGCGCCGGCGTCGTCCGAGCGGTAGACGCCGCCGTGGAACTGCATCCAGACGCGCTCCGGGCGGAGCGGCGCGCGCCGCAGCTTGTGGACGCAGAAGCTGGTCGTCGTCCCCCGCGCCTCCTCCGGCACGTAGCGCGGCACCAGCCCCTCCACCCCCCACTGCCAGCTCTCGCCGCCGTCCTCGGTGCGCCACACCCCGGCCGCCGAGATGCCCACCGCCAGCTTCCCCGGCTCGCCGGGCCAGGGGCAGATCGAGTGCAGGCAGAGGCCGCCGGCGCCGCCCTCCCACTTCGGCCGCGACGGCACCTCCCACAGCGGCCGCACCAGCTCCCAGGTCTCGCCGTCGTCGCGGCTGGTGAAGAGCGCCGCCGGCGCCACGCCCGCCCACAGCCGCCCCGGCTCGGCCCCCGGCTCGACCGCCCAGACGCGGTCGACCGCGGCCCCGGCGTCCTCGGGAAAGGCGAGCCCCTCGGCGACGCGCCACTCGCCGAGCGGATCGCCGTCGGTGAAGTGGACGCGCGGGCCGAAGAACGGGTTGGTCACCGAGGCGAAGACGCGCCCGGTGCGCGGGTCGCGGCGGGCGTACTCGACGACATCGCCGGCGAAGGCGCGCCCGGCGACCTCGAACGGACCGCCGCGCTCGCCGCGGACGACGCACAGCCCCTTGCGGGTGCCGACCAGGAGCTCGACGGCGCCGGCGTCGGTCGCGAGGCCGCCGCCCGAGCCGCCCGAGATCGCGGTGACCACCGTCAGCTCGTCGGCGGGCGCCACCGGCGCGGCGAGGTCGACCCGGCCGCTGCCGAGGAAGACGTGGACGTGCGGCCGCAGCCGTCCGCGCTCGTCGAGGACGTACCCGGCGAGCGGCGGGTGGTCGCGCTCCAGGCGGCGCAGGACCTCCCCGGCGGTGGCGCCGGGCGCTTCGACGGCGTCGCGGGCGGCGATCCGCGAGGCGAGCTGGGTGGGCAGGACGACGCGTGCCAAGGCGGCCTCCTTTCGGTCGGAAGGTCTCGGGGCAGCAGGCTATCAGCAGCGCGGGCGCGCCGAGCGCCGCCGCCGCGGCCTGCTAGCGTCGGCGGCGGAGACAACCGTGCTCGCTCGCCTCGCCCTCGTCCTCGTCGCCGTGCCGCTCGTCGAGCTGACGCTCCTGGTGTGGCTGGGGCGGCGGATCGGCTTCCTGCCCACGGTGGCGCTCGTCCTCGTCACCGGCGTCGTCGGCGCCGCGCTGGCCCGCCACCAGGGGCTCGCCAGCCTCGCCCGCTTCCGCGCCGCCCTCGACGCCCGCCGCCTCCCCCACTGCGAGCTGGTCGACGGCGTCCTCGTCCTCGCCGCCGCCCTCCTGCTCGTCTCCCCCGGCGTGCTCACCGACGCCACCGGCTTCCTCCTCCTGGTGCCGCCGCTCCGCCGGCGGGTCGGCCAGCGCGTCCTCGTCGCGATCGGCCGCCGCTGGAAGCTCCCGGTCCGCTGGTCGCCGGCGGAGGGGGCGGTGGAGGCGGAGTATCGGGTGGTGGAAGAGGGGGAGGAGGGCGGGCGCGGCACGCCACCGCCCTGACGTCGTCACCGCGCCGGGAAGGTGCGCCGCCGGATCGCCTTCTCGGTCACCACCACCATCGATCCGTTCAGCCGTTCGCCGAAGAGGACGACGGCCCGCAGGGCTCGTTCCGCCTTGCGCCGGGAGTCCGCCGACGGCATCCGGAGCAGGACGACGCCCGCCGCCGCCTCGCCCTGCAGGAACGTCAGCTCGCCGAAGTCCTTGTCGTTGGTCACCAGGATGCGGAGCTGCTCGCGCGCTTGTCGGAGAACCTGCTCGTCGACCGCGCGGACGGGGAGGGTCTCCGCGAGTTGGCAGACGTCGTGGCCCGCCTCACGCAGCCGCGTCACGACCGGCTGCTCGACGTTCTGGTCGGCGAGGAACCTCAAGCCGTCCGCGCGGTGTCGAGCACCACCTCGTCGGTGCCCACCACCTGCCGTGCGTAGGCGAGGGCGGCGAGGACGTCGTCCCGCCCGAGGGCCGGATAATCGGCCAGCAGGTCCTCGATGGTCGCCCCGGCCGCCAGCTTCTCGAGCAGGATCTCCACCGTGATCCGTGTGCCGCGGACGACCGGCTTGCCGAGCATCACCTCGGGATTCCGTTCGATGCGCTGCAGCAGCTCCGAGTGGTTCATCGGTGTCTCTCCGGGATCGAGCCTAGCAGGGGCGGCGCCGGCGGCGCGGGCTGGCGGGTAGTCTGCACGGGGAGACCTCGCGATGCGACCGGAGACCGCCTACGAGCTGCTCGTGCCCCGTCCGCGCGACGGCGGGCCGCGCGCCGGGGAGTGGCGGCCCGGGGGAGCGGTGGCGATGGCGGTCGAGGGCGACGGTGCCGTGGTGCGCCGCGCCGCCGCCCGGCTCGCCGAGGCGCTCGAGGAGCGGCGGGTCGAGGTCGCCCGCGACGGCGCCCGTGGGCTCGTCTCCCCCGCCGCGGCCCTCCGCCTCCGCGTCGACGCCGCCGCCGGGTTGCCCGCCGAGGGCTCCCGCCTCGCCGTGGCGCCCGCGGGCGTCGATCTCGTGGCCGCCGACGCCGCCGGGCTCTTCCACGGCGTCTCGACGCTCCTCCAATGGCTGCGCCTCGCCGCCGCCGGCGACGGCGCCGACTTCACCGTCCCCGCGCTCGCCGTGGACGACGCCCCCGGCCTCCGCGTGCGCGGGGTGATGCTCGACCTGGCGCGCGACGCGGTCCCCTCGATGGAGACGCTGCTGGCGACCATCGATCTCCTCGCCGGCCTCAAGGTCAACCAGCTCCAGCTCTACCTCGAGCACACCTTCGCCTACCGCGGCCACGAGGAGGTGTGGCGCGGGGCCAGCCCGCTCCTGCCGGACGAGGCGCGCTTCCTCGACGGCTACTGCGCCGAGCGGGCGATCGAGCTGGTGCCGAACCAGAACAGCTTCGGGCACTTCCACCGCTGGCTGGTGCACGACCGCTACCGGCCGCTCGCCGAGTGCCCGGAGGGGATCGAGCACCCGTTCGCGCTCGAGCCGGAGCCGTTCAGCCTGTGCGCCGTCGATCCGCGGGTGCCGGAGCTGCTCGCCGACCTCTACGACCAGCTCCTCCCCTGCTTCGCCAGCCGGCAGGCCAACGTCGGGCTCGACGAGAGCTTCGACCTCGGCCGCTGCCGCTCCCGCGCGGCGTCCGAGGAGCGCGGGCGGCACCGCGTCTACACCGAGTTCGTGCGCACGGTGCACGGCCTCCTCGCCGAGCGCGGGCGGCGGATGCAGATGTGGGGGGACGTGGTGCTCGAGGAGCCGGCGGTGATCGGCGAGCTGCCGGAGGACGTGCTCGCGCTGGTGTGGGGCTACGAGGCCGGGCACCCGTTCGTCGAGCAGGGGGAGCGCTTCCGCGCCGCCGGGCTCGACTTCGTGCTCTGCCCGGGGACGAGCGGCTGGACCAGCCTCACCGGGCGGACGACCAACGCCGCCGCCAACCTCGCCGAGGCCGCCGCCGCCGCCCGCGACACCGGCGCCGCCGGCGTGCTGGTCACCGACTGGGGCGACTACGGGCACCTGCAGCCGGAGCCGACGAAGTGGCCGGGGCTCCTCGCCGGCGCCGCGGCGGCCTGGAACCCGGTGGCGCCGATCGGCCGCCACGAGCTGCCGGCGCGGCTCGACGCCCACGTCTTCCGCGACGCCGCGGGACGGGTCGGCCGCGCCGTCTGCGACCTCGGCGACACCTACCGCGTCGCCGGCGGCGGCAACCTCAACGGCGCCGCCTACGTGCGCCTGCTGCTCTTCCCCGGCCGCGACCTCGACCACGTCGCCTTCCGGAGCTGGACGCGCGAGTCGCTCGAGGCGGCGATCGAGCACCTCAAGGGGTCGATCGCGCCGCTCACCGGCGCCCGGCTGGAGCGGAGCGACGGCGCGCAGGTGATCGCCGAGCTCCACTGGTCGGCCGACGCGGTGGCCTTCGCCTGCCGGTTCGGACTGGCGAGGCTGGCGGCGGGGCGGCAGACGCCGGTCGAGGCGCTGCCGGCCGACGAGCGCTCGCGCTTCCTCCACGACCTCGCCAACCTGGTCGCCCGCCGCCGCGCCCTGTGGCTGGCGCGCAACCGCCCCGGCGGGCTCGACCACGCGCTCTCCTTCCTCGAGCCGCTGGCCCGCAAGCTGGCGGGCGCTTAGGACGGGCTCAGCCGCCGATCGGCGCCCAGGCCAGGGTGCCCTCGGCCGTCAGGTCGAACACGTCGGACAGCCGGCGGATCGCCGCGCCGCGGACGTAGTCGAGGCAGAGGTCGTCGCCGTCGAGGCGGCCGTTGCCGGGGCGGTCGGTGATCGGCGGCGGCGTGCCGTCGGCGGGCGGCGCCGCGGCGGGAGCGGCGTCGCGGAAGAGCACCACCACCCGATCGCCGGCGCGCAGGAGGTCGCCGGGGTGGACCCGCTCGCCCCAGGGCAGCCGGCCGGCCAGCTCGACCGGCTGCCAGGGCACCTCGCCGGCGGCGACGCCGGCGGCGGCGAGGATCTCGCCCAGGAGCGGCACGCGGGAGAAGGCGAGCCGCTGCCGGGTCAGCTCGACGAGCTTCCGGCGCAGCTCCCCGCCGGCCGAGCCCGGCGGGCCGGCGGCCTCGACCTGGGTCAGCCCGAAGACCTCCGAGGCCGGGCCGGCGACCCCGGGCAGCGCCAGGCGTACGGTGGGGAACGCGGCGAGCCGCTCGGGCAGCGCGTCCTTGCCCCACGAGGCGTAGCGCGCCGCCGGCATCACCGCTCCCTCCTCGGCGTACACCTCGATCCGCACCTGGTAGCGCTGGGTGCCGAAGGGCGCCTCGGCGTCGGCGCCGGCCGCCGCCAGCACGTCGTCGTGCGCCGGCTCGACGCGGCCCGGGATCGACCACGCGAACGGCCAGTCGCTGCGCAGGAACTCGACGAGCTGGAAGTCGTCGAGCGGGGCGTCGGCCGGCGCCTCGGCGAACGGCGACGGCCCCTCGACGGTGAACCACAGCACCTTCGCCGGGCGGTCCTCCGGCCACGGGCGGAGCGCCTCGGCCGCCACCGGCGCGCCGTCGCCGAAGGCGAGCGCCGGCGCCTGGGTGTAGTAGATCGTCTCGCCGCCCCGGGTCTCGGCGCCGAGCACCGCGTGGAGGGTGAACGGCGTGCCGGCCTCGACCGACACCGGCGCCACCCGCGCCACCCCGGAGCCCTCGACCTCGATCGCCACCCAGGCCGCGGTCGGCCGCGGCGCCACCCGGCGCTCGACCCGCGGCCACAGCACCAGCGCCGCCACCCCCGCCACCGCCAGCGCCACCACGGTCCAGAAGATCCTCTTGTCCGCGCTCATCGCGGCCGGAGCATAGCCCGTGCGGTCGGCGCGCTCCGCTCGGCTAGACTGCCGCGCCATGTCGAAGAGCCGCCACCTCGCCGGACGCCGCATCGATCCCCAGCCGCTGACCGGCCGCCAGAGCCTCGAGGAGATCGTCGCCCACGCCTTCACCGCCTACAACGCCGGCCGGCTGCGCGAGGCGGGAGACCTGCTGGTCGAGAAGATGCTGGCGCCCGACACCACCGTCGGCATGTCGCTCTCCGGCGCGCTGACCCCGGCCGGCTTCGGCAAGTCGTGCCTGGTGCCGCTGGTCGAGGCCGGCTTCGTCGACTGGATCATCTCGACCGGCGCCAACCTCTACCACGACACCCACCACGCGATCGGGCTGGCGCTCCACCAGGGCAGCCACCTGGCCGACGACGTCGAGCTGCGCGAGGAGGGCGTGGTGCGCATCTACGACATCGTCTTCGACTACGAGGTGCTGCTCGAGACCGACCGCTTCTACCGCCAGGTGCTGCGGCTGCCGGAGTTCGACCGCAAGATGTCGACGCCGGAGTTCCACCACCGGGTGGGGCGCTACGTCGCCCGTGTCGAGGAGAAGCTCGGCCTCCGCGGCACCTCGCTCCTCGCCGCCTGCCACCGCAAGGGGGTGCCGGTCTTCACCTCGTCGCCGGGCGACAGCTCGATCGGCATGAACGTCGCCGAGCTGGCGCTCGAGGGGCGCGACGTCGGCTTCGACGTCAACGCCGACGTCAACCTCTCGGCGGCGATCGTCTGGGACGCCAAGGAGCGCGGCGGCAAGAGCGCCTGCTGGATCGTCGGCGGCGGCAGCCCGAAGAACTTCATGCTGCAGACCGAGCCGCAGATCCAGGAGGTGCTCGGGCTCTCCGAGGCCGGCCACGACTACTTCCTCCAGGTCACCGACGCCCGCCCCGACACCGGCGGCCTCTCCGGCGCCACTCCCGGCGAGGCGGTCTCCTGGGGCAAGGTCGATCCCGACAAGCTCCCCGACGCGGTGGTCGTCTACTGCGACTCGACGATCGCGCTCCCCCTCCTCACCCACCTGGCGCTCGCCCGCGCCCCGCGCCGCGAGCCGAAGCGCCTGATCGACCGCCTGCCGGAGCTGCTGGACAGGCTCACCCGGGCGTGGGGAGAGAAGAAGGGCCAGCGGGAGGCGGAGGGGGCCTTCGAGGCGGACGGCTGACGCCTTCACCCCCGCGGGCGCGTCTCCTCGACGCGGGCGACGACGTCGCGGTAGTGCGAGTCGATTCCGAAGAGGTCGACGAAGGCGTGGTAGGCGGCTTCGCGGTCGCCCAGGGCGAGCTGGGCGTTGCCGAGGTCGTAGAGGAGGCCGAGCTGGTCCTCCTCGCCGAGGTCGGGCGCCGCGAGGCCGCGCCGGTACCACTTCACCGCCAGCTCCGGCAGCCCCTTGTCGAGGAACGACAGGCCGAGCATCGAGCAGCAGGAGACCAGCAGGGCGGGCGACTTGGCGGCGATCTGGAACTCGCCGATCGCCTCGTCGAGGAGCCCCATCTCGCGGTAGGCGATGCCCAGCTCGTAGTGGGTGGCGTGGTCCTCGGCGGAGAGCGCCTCGGCGACGCCCTTCTTGAAGCCGGCGACGATCTCCTCCAGCGTCTGCTCCTTGGGGTGGGCGAGGAGCAGCTCCTCGTCGGCCAGCTCGCCCTCGCGGGAGAGCTCCTCCTCGAGCTCGGCGGCGAGGTCGAAGAAGTCGTCCTCGGCCGAGAAGAAGCCGCCGTCGTCCTCGG
>DATABP010000722.1:0-3293 GCA_036259515.1 Thermoanaerobaculia bacterium
GCGCGACGGGCGCCAGCGCCAGGAGCGCCGCCAGCCCGCCCGCGCGCGCACCACGACCCCTCATCGAACCCTCCCCCGACGCGAAGCGCATTCGTGCCGATTCAAAGGATGCAGTGCGCGAGCCCCCGCCGGACGTGACGAAGAAACCCGGAAATTCCCGCGTCTGTCGGAACAATCGGCCGCTCCCGCCGGTTGTGGCGGTCGTGCTGAACAATCGATTCTCCCGTGCTTTCGTCCAGCGTCTGGTGGCGCTGACGGCGATCGCGGCGGCGCCCGGCCTGTGGTTCGTCGGGGTGGCCACCTCCGACCGTCCGGGGGAAGCCGATCCGCGCGTCGCCGCAGCCGTCGAGCAGGTCCAGGAGACCGCCGCCGCCCCCTACGCCGCCACCGCCGCCGTCGCCGAGTCCGTCGCCAACCCGCTGCTCGATCCCGACGCGATGCTCGTCCCCCCGGAGCTGGTCGCCCAGCCGCTCACCGCGGCCGAGGAGCGCTCGCTCGCCGACGAGCTCGACCGTCTCGAGACCCACCACGCCGAGCGCCTGGTCTCGGTGATCGCCTCGGCCGCCGCGCAGGCGCCGTCGCCGATCCCGCCGAGCTTCCTCCTGTCGATCGCCTTCGCCGAGACGCGCGGGCGGGTGCTCGCCGTCTCCCCCGCCGGCGCCGCCGGCCTCGCCCAGGCCACCCCCGCCGCCTTCCTGCTCGAGGGCTTCGACGGGCCGCTCTACGTCACCAACCAGTACCTGATCGGCACCCGCGCCTACATCATGAAGAAGCCGCTCGGCGACGCGGTGAACATCGCCGAGGGCGTGATCGAGGACGACACCACCCACGAGGAGGCGCTCGCGCTCCTCGCCCGCGCCAAGGAGCTGCGGCAGGTGGGGATCGACGAGCTCGAGGCGCTGGCGCCGCGCGCTCCGGAGGTCTTCTGGCCGCGCGTGCAGGCCGCCGACGAGTACAACGCCGAGACGCTCGACACCCTCGAGCGCCTGCTCGCGGAGGGCGCCTCGGACAAGCGCCTCGAGGCCTTCCGCGACCGCGTGCGCAAGGAGTACCGGACGCTCCTCCGGGTGCAGCAGGTCAACTGGGAGCGCTACGGCGAGTCGCTCGAGCGCGAGCGCGACCGCGTGCTGGCGAAGCGCTTCGGCGGCGACGCCGACCGCGTCCTCCTCGAGCGCCCCTACGAGGCCGGCGAGGTGCTCGGCCGCGAGCTCGACGCCCGCTTCTCCCCCACCCGAATGGCCGACTTCCTCTCCCGCCACGCGCTGACCAAGCGACGGCAGGCGCTCGACCTCGGGGTGCCCGAGGAGGAGGTCGAGGCGTGGACCGCGGCGCTCTACAACGGCGGGCTGGTCAACGTCACCCGCATGCGCGCCGGGCTGATGAACTCGATCCGCGAGACCGAGAACTACATGGAGAAGGTGCCGGAGATCCGGCAGCGGCTCGACGGCGTCACCGCGCTCGCCGCGCCCTGATCCGCGCGGAGGTGGCGATCGCTCCCGCCGGGACGGCCCCGGCGGGGGTATGATCGCCACATGCGCATTTGCCACAGGACCGCGACCTCCCCCTCCCGCGGGCGCCTGCCCGCCCCCGCCGTCCTCCTCGCCCTCTTCGCCCTCCTCGCTGCCGCCCCCGCCCCGCCCGCCCACGCCCAGGGGCTGGCCGTGGTCCCCGTCGAGATCGCCGACGGGCTGGTCCAGCCGGTCGCCCTGGCCCACGCCGGCGACGGCTCGGGGCGCCTCTTCATCGTCCAGCAGCAGGGGCAGATCCTGATCTGGGACGGCTCGCAGGTGCTCGCCCAACCGTTCCTCGACATCGACCCGCTGGTCTCCTCCGGCGGCGAGCTGGGCCTCCTCGGGCTCGCCTTCCACCCCGACTACGAGACGAACGGCGAGTTCTTCGTCGACTACACCCGCGGCGCGCCGGGAGCGCGCGAGACGGTGGTCGCCCGCTACCGCGTCTCCGCCGACCCGGACGTGGCCGATCCCGATTCCGGCGAGGTCCTCCTCACCTTCGCGCAGCCGTTCGACAACCACAACGGCGGCCAGCTCGCCTTCGGGCTGGACGGCTTCCTCTACGTGTCGAGCGGCGACGGCGGCAGCGCCGCCGACCCGCAGGAGAACGGGCAATCGCTCGCCACTCCGCTCGGCAAGGTGCTGCGCATCGACGTCGACGCCTCCGATCCCGGCCTCGCCTACGCCGTCCCGCCGGACAACCCGTTCGTCGGCGTCGCCGGCGCCCGCCCCGAGATCTGGGCGTTCGGCCTGCGCAACCCGTGGCGGATGTCGTTCGACCGCCAGACCGGCGACCTGTGGATCGCCGACGTCGGCCAGGGCGTCTGGGAGGAGATCAACCGGCAGCCGGGGGGCAGCGACGGCGGCGAGGACTACGGCTGGGACTGCCGCGAGGGCGCCCACGTCTTCAGCGACAACAGCCCGTCCGGCGGCAACGCCGACTGCCCGGCCACGGGATGGACCGACCCGGTGCTGGAGTACCAGCACACCGACGGCCGCTGCTCGGTGACCGGCGGCTACCGCTACCGCGGCGCCGTCGAGCCGCGCCTCCGCGGCGTCTACCTCTTCGCCGACTTCTGTACCGGCGAGATCTTCGGCACCGTCCCGCGCTGCGACGCGCTGTGGCAGAGCCGGGTGCTCTTCGACGCCCCCTTCCTGATCTCCGCCTTCGGCGAGGACGAGGCGGGCGAGGTCTACGTCGCCGACTACTCCGACGGCCGGGTGCTGCTCCTGGCGCTCGCCCCCGGCTCCGGCGGGCCGGACCTCGCCGCGTCGCCCGACCCGGTCGACTTCGGCACCGTCGAGGCCGGCGACACGGTGGAGGCGATCGTCACCCTGACCAACCTCAACACCGGACCCGAGTCCGCGTCGGTGGGCGCGATGCTCGCGAGCGACCCGCGCTTCGTCGTCGATCCGCTCGCCGGCCCGGCGCCCTGCCGGTTCCAGCTCTCCTGCCTGCCGCCGGGCGGGAGCTGCACCGTCGGCGTCTCGCTCAGCGCCCCGGCGCCCGACACGGTGGCCGAGACCCTGTCGCTCGACGGCAACTTCAACCCCGAGTCGATCGACCTCCTCGCCGAGGTGGTGCCCTGCGCCTCCAGCCTCGACCTGACCTTGAGCGACCGCACCGTCGCCGGCGCCGAGTCGCACCGCGCCTGCCGCACGCTGACCGCCGGGCCGAACGTCACCGTGGCGGCAGGCGGCGGGCTGACGCTCTGCGGCGGCACGCGGGTGGTGCTCGCCTCCGGCTTCGCGGTCGCCACCGGCGGCGGGTTCAGGGCCTCG
>DATABP010000723.1:0-2573 GCA_036259515.1 Thermoanaerobaculia bacterium
GGATCACCGCCGTCCCCGGGGCGAGCGAGGTCTACCCGGGCGGCGTCCAGCGGGCGGCCGGCAGCTTGCGGCGCTCGCCGGCGACCCGCCGCCCGATCTCCTCGCGCACCGCGTCGGGCAGCGCGAGGGCGACGAACAGCCTCACCGCACCGATCCCCCGGCGGCGGCCGTGGCCGGCTCGTCGAGGCGGTCGGCCTCGAGGCCGCCGGCGGCGAGCAGGTGGCGGCGCAGCATCTCGAGCGCCAGGGTGGTCGACACCCAGCGCACCCGCTCGCGGTCGCCGGGGAGGCGGACGCGACGGTGGAGGACCTCCGGGGCGCCGCCGCCCGCGCCGGGCGCGGCGACCGCAAGGTGGACGGTGCCGACCGGCTTCTCCGCCGTGCCGCCGCCGGGCCCGGCGACGCCGGTGATCGCGATCCCGTAGTCGGCGCCGAAGCGGCGGCGGACGGCCTCGGCCATCGCCCGCGCCACCGGCTCGGAGACCGCGCCGTGGGCGGCGAGGAGGTCGTCGGAGACGCCGAGGAGGTCGCGCTTCCCGTCGTTCGAGTAGGCGACGACGCCGCCCGGGTAGACCTCGCTCGCCCCGGGGACGGCGGTGATCCGCTGGCCCAGCCCGCCGCCGGTGCACGACTCGGCGGTGGCGACCGTCTCCCCCCGCTCGCGGAGGCGGGCGACGACGACGTCGGCGAGTTCGACCCCCGGGTCGTCGGTGAACGCCGCGCGGCCGACCAGCTCGGCGAAGCGGCGCTTCATCTCGCCGAGCCGCCGCCGCCGCTCCTCCGCCGTCCCCTCGGCCCAGAGCTCGATCCGCACCTCCCCCGGCTTGGCGAGCACCGAGACCGCCTCGCGGCCGTACTCGGCGTAGCCGGGGGCGATGCGCTCCTCCACCGTCGACTCCGGCAGCGCCGCCACCTTGAGGCAGCCGCGCTCGCGCCCGCGGCCGCCGGCGCGCTCGGCCAGCCACGGCTCGAGCGCCGAGACGATCATCCCGTCGAGCTCGACCGGCACCCCGGGGAAGAGGAACACGGCCCGGCCGCCGTCGAGGTCGACGCGCATCCCCGGCGCGCTGCCGTTCGGGTTGGCGATCGAAACGGCGCCGTCGATCCGCTCCGCCTGCCTGCGGTTGACCTCCGGCATGCGCATGCCGTACTCGGCGAAGCGCGCGGCGACGGCGGCGAGGAGCGCTCGGTCGATCGAGATCGAGCGGCCGAGAGCGCGCGCGACGGCGGGGCGGGTGACGTCGTCGGCGGTGGGCCCGAGCCCGCCGGTGACCAGCACCAGCTCCGCGCGCTCCAGCCAGCGCGCCACCTCGCCGGCGATCGCCCCCTCGTCGTCGCCGGCCACCGACTTCCCCACCAGCTCGACCCCGTGCCGCTCCAGCACCTCGGCCAGCCGCAGCGAATTGGTGTCCAGCCGATCGGTGCCCAGGAGCTCCGACCCGACGGCGAGGATGGCGGCCCGCATCGGCCGCGATCCTAGCGCAGGGGCGGGCGGGCCCTCGCCGCGGCACGCCTGGAGGTGTGGCAGGATGTATGGCATGGTGAAGACGACGCTGTACCTTCCCGAGTCCCTCAAGGCGTCCGTCGAGCGGCTGGCGCGCGAGGAGGGCCGCTCCGAGGCGGAGCTGGTCCGCGAGGCGCTCGCCGAGCTGGTCGCCTCCCGCCGGCAGGCGCGGCCGCGGCTGCCGCTCTTCTCGCACGGCCTCGGCGACCCGACGATCGCCGAGCGCGCCGACGAGCTGCTCGCCCGAGGGTTCGGCGGCGATTGATCATCGTCGACACCAGCGGTCTCCTCTCCGCCCTGGCGGCGGATCAGCGGCACCACGCCGCCTGTCGCGACGCGCTACTCGCCGAGCCGGGGCCGTTCCTGCTGTCGCCGTTCGTCCTCGCCGAGCTCGACCACCTCGTCGGCCGGAGCGGCCGGCTCGCCGACCAGCTCGCCCTCCTCGCCGAGGTGGAGCGCGGCGCCTACCGGCTGGTCTCCTTCAACGCCGACGACGTCGGGCTGGCGCGGCGGGTGATGGAGCGCTACGGCGATCTCGCGATCGGGCCGACCGACGCCTCGCTGGTGGTGATCGCCGCCCGTCACGGCACCCGGCGCCTCCTGACCCTCGACGAGCGGCACTTCCACGCCGTCCGCGCGCTCGACGGCGAGCCGTTCCAGCTCCTGCCGGCCGACCGGTGAGCGGCGGCGGCACGGGGCTGGAAGAGCCCGCCCGCCGTCCGCGTTGACGCTTCCTCCGGGGCGCTCTAGCATTCGGCCCGCCATGGGCCGCCGGCTCCGCCTCCCCACGACACGACCGATGCTCCGCCCCGCCCTCCTCGCCGCCGCCGTGTGCTCCGTCGCGCTCGCCGCGCAGGCGGCCGTGCCGTACGCGGAGACCGCGGAGGGCCGGGCGCGGGTGGTGACGGGCGCCGGCGTGGTCGGGCTGCCGGCGACGCCCGGGCTGGCCGTCGGGGCGGTGGTCGGCTCGGCCGAGCGCTGGATCGCCGCGGGGACGGTGGCCGACGGCGGCTTCGCCCTCTTCGCCGGCGACGCCGCGACCGCCCACCGGCTGCCGGCGCCGCCGCTCG
>DATABP010000724.1:0-5820 GCA_036259515.1 Thermoanaerobaculia bacterium
CGGCGGCCGGCTGGGTGACGATCATGCCGACGGTGCGGTTGGTGGGGACGAAGGTCTCGCGGGCCACGCGCTGGACGTCCTCCTTGGTGACCTTCTCGATGGCGTCGATGTAGCGGAACAGCGCCCGCCAGTCGCCGAACAGCGTCTGGTACTCGGCGAGCTGGTTGGCCAGCCCCTGGTTGCTGCGCAGGCCGCGGATGAGGTCGGCCTTCGCGCGGGTCTTGAAGCGGGCGAGCTCCTCGTCGGTCACGAGCTCGGTCTTGAGCCGCTCGATCTCCTCGCGGATCGCCGCCTGCACCTCCTCGTTCTCGACGTCCTTGGCGGGGACCGCGTAGGCCATCCACAGGTTCTTGAACTGGTCGCCGGGGAGGCCGGAGAACGAGGCGGCGGCGACGGCGATCTTCTCGTCCTCGACCAGGCGGCGGTAGAGCCGGGAGGTGCGGCCGTTCGACAGGATGTCGTCGATCGCGTCGTAGATCGCCTGGTCGGGATGGGTGGCCGGCGGCTTGAGGTAGCCCTCGATGTAGAACGGCTGCGCCGGGTCGGGGATGCGCACGACCTTCTCGGCGATCGACGCCGGCTCGACGGTGCGCACCGGCGGCGGCGGCTCGCCGGCCGGAATGCGCCCGAAGTAGCGTTCGGCGAGCTGGATGACGCGCTTCGGGTCGACGTCGCCGACCACCACCGTCACCATGTTCGACGGCACGTAGTAGGTGTCGAAGAAGCGCTCGGCGTCGGTCATGGTGAACGACTGGAGGTCGCTCATGTAGCCGACCGTCGGCTGCCCGTAGGGATGGGCGGTGAAGGCGACGGCGAGGAACTGCTCGATCAGCCGCCCGATCGGCTGGCTCTCCGTGCGCAGCCGCCGCTCCTCCTGGACCACGTCGCGCTCCTGGTAGAACTGGCGGAACACCGGGTCGAGGAAGCGCTCGGACTCGAGCAGCGCGAAGAGCTCGAGCTTGTTCGCCGGCAGCGAGTAGAAGTAGCCGGTGACGTCGGCGCTGGTGAAGGCGTTGAGCCCGACGCCGCCCTCGCGGTCGATGATCTCGCCGAACTCGTTGGCGACGACGTACTGCTCGGCGGCCTCGAGCGCGGCCTGGAAGGCGGCCTCCAGCTCGGCGACGCGCTCGGCGTCGGGCTCCAGCGCGGCGCGGGCGGCGGCGAGATCCCGGTAGGTCGTCTCGATCTTCTCGATCGCCGCCTTCTCGGCCTCGTAGTCGCTGGTGCCGATCACCGAGGTGCCCTTGAACGCCATGTGCTCGAACATGTGGGCCAGCCCGGTGATCCCCGGCACCTCCTCGACCGAGCCGACGCCGACGTAGGTGGCGAACGAGAAGACCGGCGCCACCGGCCGCTCGACGATGATGAAGGTCCAGCCGTTGTCGAGGACGTGCTCGGTGGTCTTCGCCTCGAACTCCTCGAGGCTCTGGGCGGCCGCCGGCGGCGCGCCGGCCAGCGCCACGACGGCGGCCGCGGCGAGGACGGCGAGCGCGCGCGGCACGGCGCCGGGGCGGACGTGCAGGTGTTGTCGCATTTCGGACTCCTCCGCGTGTTGGGTTCGCTGTCGGGGTGCCGCGCGAGCGGCGGTCGGTGAGTTTATCGCGGCGGCGGGGTGGGGGCGGAGGAGGACGGACGGATCGGGCGAGGGCGGGAGGGAGTGCCGGGGCCCGCGGGCCCTCGGCACTTCCTCTCATCCACCACCGCCTTCCCGCCGCCGCAACCACCTCTCGAACCCTTCCCACCCCCGCGCGTTCAGCACCTCCCCCGCCGTCAACCCCGCCCGTCGCGCCTGATCGACGCCGTACCGCATCGCGTCGAGGCCCGCCACCGAGTGCGCGTCGGTCGAGATCACGACCGGCACGCCGAGCTCGCGCGCCCGCGCCAGGTGGACGTCCGGCAGGTCCAGGCGCTGCGGGCTGGCGTTCGCCTCCACCGCCACGCCGTGCTCGCGGCAGGCGGCGAGGACCGCCTCGACGTCGAAGTCCATCGGCTTGCGCTGGCCGATGCGCCGCCCCATCGGGTGCGCCAGCACGTCGACCTCCGGGTGGGCCACCGCGCGCAGGATGCGCTCGGTCTGCTCCGCCGCCGGCAGGTCGAAGCGCGAGTGGATCGAGACGACGACCAGGTCGAGCCCGGCGAGGAGCTCGTCCTCGAGGTCCAGCCGTCCATCGGCGAGGATGTCGACCTCCATCGAGCGGAGCAGCCGGATCTCCGGGTGCCGCGCCCGCACCTCGGCGATCTCCTCCCACTGCGCGCGCAGACGCACCGCGTCGAGGCCGCCGATCATCGGCAGCGCCTTCGAGTGGTCGGTCAGCGCGAAGTACTCGTAGCCGCGGGCCGCGCAGGCGACGAGCATGTCCTCGATCGACGCCTTGCCGTCCGACCACGTCGAGTGCATCTGGAGGTCGCCGCGGAGGTCGCCGACCTCGACCAGCCGCGGCGGCCCTCCCCGTTCGGCGGCGGCGAGCTCGCCGCGGTCCTCGCGCAGCTCGGGCGGGATCCAGGGCAGGCCGAGCGCGGCGTAGACCTCCGCCTCCTCGGCGCCGGCGACCCGCTCCTCGCCCCGGAAGAGGCCGTACTCCGAGAGCTTGAGCCCGCGCTCGATCGCCCGCTGCCGGAGGCGGACGTTGTGCTCCTTCGAGCCGGTGAAGTACTGGAGCGCCGCGCCGTAGGACTCCGGCCCGACGACGCGGAGGTCCACCTGGAGCCCGGAGCCGAGCCGCACGCTGGCCTTGGTGTCGCCGCGGCCGAGCACCTCGGCGACCTGCGGGTAGGCGACGAAGGCGTCGAGCAGCGCGCCGGCGGCGGCCGGGGACCCGGGGATCGCCAGGAGGTCGACGTCGCCCACCGTCTCGCGGCGGCGCCGGTACGAGCCGGCGACCTCGACCCGCGCCGCCCCGGGCACCGCGCGGAGCGTCGCCAGCAGCGGCTCCAGGTGCCGGTCGGCGAGGTCGAGCCGCAGCCGCTCGCCGTGCTGCCGCCACTCGGCGATGCCGGCGAGGATCTTCCGCTCGCTGGTCGCGCCGAAGCCGGCGACGCCGCGCACCCGCCCCGCCTGCGCCGCCGCCTCCACCTCGTCGACCGTCGCCGTCCCCAGCTCGTCCCACAGCTTCTTCGCCCGCCTGGCGCCGACGCCGGGCAGCCGCATCACCTCGACCAGCCCGCGCGGCAGCCGGGCGAGGAGCTCCTCGCGCAGCGACAGCTCGCCGGTCTCGACCAGCTCGACGACGTGCCGCGCCATCTCCTTCCCGATCCCCGGCAACGCGGTCAGCTCGCGCTTGGCGGCGACCTGGTCGGCGAGCGAGACGGTCTGCGTCTCGATCGTGCGCACCGCGTTGCGGTAGGCGCGCACGCGGAACGGGTTGGCGCCCTCGATCTCCAGGAGGTCGGCCACCTCGGCGAGGGCGCGGGCGATGGAGGGGTTGTCCACGGGGGAAGAGAAGATTCTAGATCGGAGGGTGACGAGCGCGGCCAGCGGCGGCGGCGAACCGCGAGCCTCTCAGTAACCCGCCAGCAGCCGCGCCGCCCGCTCCACCCGCTCCTCGCCCGGCAGGAACGCCGCCTCGAGCGGCGGCGAGTAGGGCACCGGCGTGTCCAGCGCGCCCACCACCCGCACCGGGGCGTCGAGGTCCTCGAACGCCTCCTCCTGGACGATCGCCGCCAGGCTCTCGCCGATCGAGCCGGTGCGGGTGTCCTCGTGGACGATGAGGAGCTTGCCGGTGTGGCGGGCGACGGCGAGGAGGCTGTCGCGGTCGAGCGGGGCGAGGGAGCGGAGGTCGAGGACCGCGGCTTCGATGCCGTCCGCCGCCAACCGCTCGGCGACCCGCAGCGCCACGTGGACGTAGGCGCCGTAGGAGACGATCGCGAGGTGCGCGCCGGCGCGGCGGAGGGCGGCCTTGCCGAGCGGCAGCGGCGCCGGCGGCTCGTCGGGGAGGCGCTGCTTGATCCGCGGGTCGCGGTAGAGGGCGATGTGCTCGTAGTAGAGCACCGGGTCGGGATCGGCGACCGCCGCGGCGAGGAGCGCGCGGGCGTCCTCCGGCGTCGAGGGGACGACGATCTTGAGCCCCGGCGTGCGGTAGAACCAGGCCTCGGTGTTCTGCGAGTGATACGGCCCCGCGTGGCGCAGGCCGCCCCAGGGCATGCGGACGACCATCGGCACCGCGGCGCCCCAGCGGTAGCGGACCTTCGCCGCGTTGTTGACCAGTTGGTTGAAGCCGGTGGCGACGAAGTCGTTGAACTGAATCTCCCCGATCGGGCGCAGGCCGCCGAGCGCGGCGCCGACGCAGACGCCGAGCACGCCGCCCTCCGCGAGCGTCGAGTTCACGACGCGGTCGCCGTACGCGGCGAGGAGCGGGCGCAGGAGCAGGAAGGCGTTGCCGTAGCGGCCGCCGACGTCCTCGCCGTAGACGAGCACCCGCGGGTCGGCGGCCAGCGCTTCGCCGACGCCGAGCATCACCGCTTCGAGGAAGGTGCGGCCGTCGCGCTCGAACGGAAGGCCGGTGTCGAGCGGCGGCAGCTCGGGGCGGCGCGCCGACGGCGGCGGACGCTCCGCGAGCGGCTCGGAGTGGCGCGGCTCGGGACCCCCGGCGGTCACCCCGCGGCCGACGGTCGCCGGATCGGGCCAGGGGGCGGCGATCACCTCGCGGGCGGCGTCCTCGACCAGCTCGGCGACCTCGCTCCGCCAGCGCTCGAGCTCGCCGGGGGCGACGACGCCGGCGTCGAGCAGGCGCCGGTGGTAGCGGGCGATCGGGTCGCGGGCGCTCCAGAAGGCCCAGGCGTCCGGGTCGGCGTAGCCGCCGTCGACGAGCTCCGGGTACTCCCACGACGGCTGCGGGTCGCGGCCGACGTAGAGCATGTCGTCGTGGTGGGCGTGGCCGCACATGCGCATGGTCACCAGCTCGATCAGCGTCGGCCCCTGGCCGGCGCGGGCGCGCTCGGCGGCCCAGGCGAAGGCGGCGGCGATCGCCTCGGGGTCGTTGCCGTCGAGGGTGACGCCGGGGACGCCGTAGCCCACCGCCTTGTCGGCGAACACCCGCACCGCGCTCTGCTCGGCGACCGGGGTCGACAGCGCCGTCTGGTTGTTCTCGACGCAGAAGACCGCCGGCAGCCGGCGCGCGGCGCAGAGGTTGATCGCCTCGTGCCACTCGCCGAGCGACGTGCCGCCCTCGCCGATGAACGACACCGCCACCCGGAAGCCGCCCGGCGGGTCCTGCCGCGCGTAGGCCATCGCCAGCCCGGCGACGTTGAGCGACGAGATGGCCAGCGGCGCCGCCGGCGGCAGCACGCCCCACGACAAGTCGCCCACGTGGAGGTCGCGGCCGTCCATCGGCGGCCCCGCCTTGCCCATCTGCGCGGAGAGCACCTGGCGCGCCATCTCGCGCTCGGGGCCCATCGCCAGCGCGGCGCCGAGGTCGCGGATCAGCGGCGCGACGACGTCGCCGGCCCAGGCGGCGCCGCCGTCCTCGCCCTGCCGTCGCCAGTCCGGCCCCCGCCGCAGCCGCAGCGGCGCGGCGTAGACCGCCTCCTGCCCCAGCGAGCGGAACCCCTTGCCCTGGAAGGGCTTCCCCTCCCAGCGCACCTCGCCGCCGGTGAACAGCGCCTTGAGCCGGTTGTCGACCGCGCGGGTGAGCAGCATGCCGCGCAGGAGCTCGCGGCGCTCCTCCGGGGTCAGCGAGGCGGCGATCGCCTCGCGGGCGAGGAAGCCGTCGCAGGCGGCGGCGAGCTCGGCGGCGGCGGCGGCGAGGCGGTCGGCGGCGGCGACGCCGGGGGTCGTCTCCGGCAGCTCGGGGAGGGCGGCGGCGTCGATCCGGCCGAGGAGCT
>DATABP010000725.1:0-3359 GCA_036259515.1 Thermoanaerobaculia bacterium
GAGCTCGCCGCCCCGCCGGCGCGGCTGCCCGCCGAGTGGGAGGACGAGACGACCCGCGCCGCCTACCTGGCGGCGGTGCGCGCCTACTACGACTACCGCCGGAGCGGCCTCGACCACCGCCGCGGGGTCTTCGCCTGGCAGCTCGTCTCGTCGAAGGTGATCTTCGTCGTCGTCGTGCTCTTGGTGCTCTCCGGCGTCTACTTCTCGGGCGTGCAGTTCCACCTCACACTGGCCGCCTGGAAGGCGGCGGCGGCGCGCGCCGCGAAGGGCGAGGCGGCCGCCGGACCGGGGCCCGACGCGCTCGGCGGCGAGATCAAGGCCGGGCTCGACAAGGTCGAGGTGCGCTCGCCGGTGCTCGGGGTGATCATCCTGGCGCTGTCGTTCCTCTTCTTCTACCTCTACATCGTGCACGTCCACCCGATCCGCGAGATCCTGTAGCGGTCATCCGCTCACCACAGGCTCTGCTGCTCGCCCGGCCGGCGGAAGGCGGCGGTCGACAGCTCCGGGCGCGGGCCGTCGAGGCCGGCGCGGCGGCGGGCGGTGACGAAGAGGGCGCGGATCTGCTCGGCGAAGACGCCCTCGCCCTTCATGCGGGTGCCGAACGAGGCGTCGTAGAGCGCGCCGCCGCGGAGCTCGCGCACCCGCGCCAGAACCTTCTCCCTGCGCTCGGGAAAGTGGCGCTCCAGCCAGTCGGCGAAGAGGTCCTTGATCGCCCACGGCAGGCGCAGGACCACGGTGCCGGCGAAGCCCGCCCCGGCGTCGGCGGCGGCGGAGAGGATCGCCGGGATCTCGTGGTCGGTGATCGCCGGCACCACCGGCGCCACCATCACCCCCACCGGCACGCCGGCGGCGGCCAGCTCCTCGATCGCCCGCAGCCGGTCGCGCGGGTGGGAGGCGCGCGGCTCCATGCGGGCGGCGAGGTCGCCGTCGAGAGTGGTGATCGAGATCGCCACCGACGCCGCCCCGTGCGCCGCCAGCTCGCCCAGGAGGTCGGCGTCGCGGGCGACCAGCCGGTTCTTGGTGATCACCCCCACCGGGTTGCGGAACTCGGCCAGCACCGCGAGGCACCGCCGGGTGACCTCCAGCCTGCGCTCCACCGGCTGGTAGGGATCGGTCACCCCCGACATCGCCAGCACCTTGGGTTTCCAGCGCGGCGACGCCAGCTCCTTCCGCAGCAGCTCCGGCGCCTCCTCCTTGACGAAGATCCGCGTCTCGAAGTCGAGCCCGGCGGAGAGGCCGAAGTACTCGTGGGTGGGGCGGGCATAGCAGTAGACGCACCCGTGCTCGCATCCCCGGTAGGGATTGATCGAGGCGTCGAAGCCGACGTCCGGGCTGTCGTTCGTGGCGACGATCGAGCGGGTGGCGTCGCGGAGGTAGAGGGTGGGGACGCGGTCGGGGCCGGGCTCCTCGAGCTCGAGCTCGATCGGCTCGAAGCGGTTCGGCGGGTTCCTGCCGGTGCCGCGGCCGCGGGGGGCGGTGGAGGGGATCGGGTCGTTCACGCGGCGAAGCTAACACGAGCGCGAATGAGGCGGAAGTGGCATGTAAGCGGCGGGTAAGCGGGCGCGGCGGAGGATCGTCCGGTGAGCGAGCCCACTCCCCGTGCGCTTCCGTCCGACTCGATCCGCGCCGTGGTGCACGCCGCGGGCGTCGCCACGCCCTACCTGCGGACCGGGCGGGGCGCGCCGGTCGTGCTGGTCGCCGGTCAGGAGTGGACGCGCCTGCTGCTGCCGCTCCTGGCCGGCGGGCGGAGCGTGCTGGCGCCCGAGGTGCCGGCGCTCCCGACGTCCGCGACCGATCCCTCCGGCCGGGTCGCCTTCTGCCGGTGGCTGCGCGCCGTGTTCGAAGGCCTCGGGCTGGAGCGGCCGGCGCTCGTCGCCGCCGGCGGGGCCGTGACGGCCGCACTCGCCTTCGCGCTGCTCGAGGAGGATCGGTTGGAGCGTCTCGTCCTGCTCGCCGCCGCCGCCGAAGAGGCCGACGACCGCGAGCTTGACGGCCGTCTCGGCTGTCCGTCCCTCCGGCTGCGCGCGGTTGCCGGCGGCGCCGAGGCCCGAGTGGCTGCCGAGGCCGCGGTCCGCTTCCTCGCCGGCGGCGATTGACAGCCGGGCGGGCGCCGCCCGATGATCCCGCGGTGCACCCCAGCCAGGCCGTTCCGACCGCGGAGCCCTCCGCAGCCGGCGCCGCGCTGCCGGCCGATCTCACGCGCCTCGTCGGCCGCGAGCGGGAGGTGGCCGAGGTGCGCCGGCTGCTCGCCGAGGAGCGCCTGGTCACCCTGACCGGTGCCGGCGGTATCGGCAAGACCCGCCTGGCCCTCGCCGTCGCCGCCGACGCGTCCGGGTTCGCTGACGACGTTCGCTGGGTCGACGTGGCGGCGGTGGGGGAGCCGCAGCTCGTGCCGCAGCACGTCGCCGCCGCCTGCGGGGTGTGGGACGGCGCGGCGGCCTCCGCCGTGGACCTCCTGGTCGGCGCCCTGGCGCCGGAGAGCCTGCTCCTCGTGCTCGACAACTGCGAGCACCTGGTCGAGGCGTCCGCGCTGCTCGTCGACCGGCTGCTGCGGAGCTGCCCGCGGCTGCGGGTGCTGGCCACCAGCCGCGAGGCGCTCGGCATCGCCGGCGAGCAGGCATGGCTGGTGCCGCCGCTGGCGCTGCCCCCCGAGGACGAGACGGCGAGGGCCGGCGACGTCCTCGCCGCCGCGGCGGTCGAGCTGTTCGTCGAGCGGGCGCGCGGCGCCCGGCCCGGCTTCCTGCTGGCCGATGAGGACGCCCCGACGGTGGCGCAGATCTGCCGCCGGCTCGACGGCCTTCCGCTAGCCCTCGAGCTGGCGGCGGCGCGCATCAAGGTGCTGGCGCCCCGGGAGCTGGCGCGGCGGCTCGACGACGCCTTCGCGCTCCTCACCGGCGGCGCCCGCACCGCGCCGCCGCGGCACCGCACCCTGCGCGCGACGCTCGACTGGAGCTACCGCCTGCTCGACGAGGCGGAGCGCTCGGTGCTGCGGAGGCTGTCCGTCTTCCTCGGCGCCTTCGACCTCGAGGGCGCCGAGGCGGTGGCGGCCGGCGAGGGGGTGGAGCGCGAGGCGGTGCTCGACCTCGTCGCGGCGCTCGTCGACCGCTCACTGCTGACGGTCGAGAGCGTCGCCGGCCGCGCCCGCTACCGGTTGCTCGAGACGGTGCGCCGCTACGCCACCGAGCGGCTCGCCGAGGCGGGCGAACGCGAGCGGGCCGCGCGGCGCCACGTCCGACACCACCTGGCGCTCGCCGAGGCGGCGGAGCCGGAGGTCTTCGGCGGCGGCGGCGAGGGCGCGATGCGGCGGCTCGACGAGCACGCGACCGACCTGCGCGCGGCCTTCGAGCACGCCGCCGCCG
>DATABP010000726.1:0-2260 GCA_036259515.1 Thermoanaerobaculia bacterium
GAGCTCCTCGAGCGCGCCGCCGCCGCCCCGGAGCTGCCCGCCGACCTCGACGTCCACTACAACCTCGGCAACGCCAGGCTCGCCGCCGGCGACCCGGGCGGCGCCGTCGCCGCCTTCGAAGAGGCGCTGCGCCGGGCGCCCGACGACGAGGCGGCGAAGCACAACCTGGAGGTGGCGCTGCGGCGGATGACCGAGCAGAGCCGGCTGCCGATGCCGTCGGCCGGCGAGGGCGCCCGCGGCGACCAGGGCGGCGGCCCCTCCGCCGGCGACGAGGGCGGCGCCGACCGCCCCGGCGACCAGCCGCGGCCCGACGAGGGCCCGAGCGATCCGCAGGCCGGCCAGCCGCCCGAGGCGGGCGGCGGTCCCGAGGGCGATCCCGACGAGGGCGGCGACGGCCTCGGCGAGAGCCCGCTCCCCCGCTTCGAGGACCAGCCGGACATGACCGCCGAGCAGGCCGCCGCGCTGCTCGAGGCGGTCGAGAACCTGGAGCGCCGCCAGCGCCAGGAGCGCGCCGCCGAGCGGGCGCGGCGGTCGAGCGCGGAGGGCAAGGACTGGTGAGGGCCCGCGCCGCCGTCGCCGCCCTGCTCTTGGCGCTCGCGGGCGCGGGGCCCGCGTCCGCCGAGGTCGAGGTGCGGGCGCGCCTCGAGGACCGCGAGGTCGCCGCCGGCGGCACCGCGCGGCTGGTCGTCGAGGTCGAGGGCGGCGTCTTCGACCGCCTGCGCCCGCGCGCCGCCTTCGACGTCGACAACCTCACCGTCCTCGCCGGCCCCGACTGGATCGACAACGTGCAGTGGGTCAACGGCGTCACCCGCCGCACGCTGTCGCTGGTCTGGCTGCTGCGCGCCGGGGAGCCGGGGATCGCCACCGTCCACTCGCTGGTCGTCGAGGTGGAGGGCGAGCGCTACGAGCTGCCGGCGCTCGACCTGCGGGTGGTCGACGGCGTCGACGCCGACGGGCGGACCCCCGGCCAGCGCCGCGCGCTCCCCCGCTGGCAGCTCCCCGACCCGCTCTCCGACCTCCTGCGCCGCCGCTGGCCGGCGCCCCAGCGCGAGCCGCCCGAGATCCACCTCGTCGCCGACGTCGCGCCGGCGCGGGTGTGGGAGGGCGAGCAGGTGCTCTACACCCTCTGGCTCTACACCCAGACCAACATCGAGAACGTCAGCGCCGACGCGCTGCCCGACTTCCGCGGCTTCTGGGTCGAGGAGGTGCCGCCCCCCGAGCAGCGGACCACCGAGCGGGTGGAGTGGAACGGCGAGGTCTACTGGCGGACGGCGCTCCTCGAGCGGGTGCTCTTCCCGCTGCGGCCGGGGCGGCACGTCATCGAGCCGGCGGCGGTCGAGGCGCTGGCGGCGCCCGACCTCGACCCGTGGACGGCGCGCGGCTTCGACGGCTCGCCCGGGCCGCGGGAGCTGGTCGGCGATCGGCTGATCGTCGACGTGCTGCCGCTGCCGCCGCCGCCCCCCGGGATGTCCGGCGCGTTCGGCGGCCTGGTCGGCAGCTTCGACCTCGAGACGAAGCTCGCCCCCACCAGCGTCGCCGCCGGCCAGGCCGCCACCCTGGAGGTGACGCTCTCCGGGCGCGGCAACCTGGAGTCGATCGACCAGCCGCCGCTGCCGGCGATCGACGGCGTCGAGCGGCTGCCGCCGGCCGAGGAGGGCGGCAACCGGGTGACCGCCCGCGGCGTCGAGGCGGAGCGCGTGTGGCGCTTCCCGCTGATCGCCGAGCGCCCCGGCCGCTGGCGGCTGCCGCCGATCGAGATCGCCTACTTCGATCCCCGGGCCGGCGAGTACCGACTGGCGGCGAGCGCCCCGCTGACCCTCGCCGTCGCCCCCGCCGCGCCGGCCGACGCCGGCGGCGAGCGCCACCCGATCCGCAACGCCGCCCTGCCGGCGGACTCCGGGCTCTCGCGCTGGCCGCGGCTCCTGCCCTGGGCGTTCGCGCTGCCCTGGCTCCTGGCGCTCGCGGTGGGCCTCGCCGGCCGCGGGCGGGCCGCCGCGGCGACGGAGGCGCGGCAGGGCGAGAGCGACCCGCTGCGACGCTTCGAGGAGCGGCTCGCCGCGGCGGCCGGCGAGGAGCGCCCGCGGCACACGGCGCGAGCGATCGAGGAGGCGTGGCGCGAGCTCCTCGCCGAGACCGCCGGCGTGCCGCGCGAGAAGCCGCCCGCCGCCTGGGCCGCCCGCCTCCCCGCCGCCGCCCGCGCCGACGGCGGCGCGGACGAGCTCGCCCGGCTGGCCGACGACCTCCACTACCTGCGCTTCGC
>DATABP010000727.1:0-1627 GCA_036259515.1 Thermoanaerobaculia bacterium
GCGAAGCGCCGCCACTCCTCGCCGTAGCGGTCCTCGAAGCGCTCGCGGCTCATCCCGGCGGCCCGCCGCGGCGGCCGACCAGCCAGTTGGCGACCCCCGCCAGCCGGGTCACCGCCGCCTGCCCGCGGGCGTCGACCAGCGGCGCGGCGAGGGTGGCGAGCTCGGCGGCGCGCGCCGGGCCCCAGAGCGGCATCCGCTCGGCGAAGGCGACGACGGCGCGCTGCTCGTCGGGATCGAGCGGCAGGGGCGGCGGCAGCGGCGGCGCGTCGACGGCGCGGAGCGCCCGCTCCTCCCGCTCGCCGTGGACCACCACGGTGCCGGCGGCGAGGTCGCCCAGCCGCTTGAACCGCGGCTGGAAGAGCATGGTGGCGAGCCCCGCGCCGTAGGCCACCGGCAGGAAGTCCACGAAGCGCAGGAGGTTGCGCAGGAGCGCCCCGCTCCAGCCCACCGGCGTGCCGTCGTCGTGCACCACCGCCAGCCCGACCAGCTTCTTGCCCGGCGTGGCGCCGCCGGCGTAGACCTCGAAGAGCACCGGGTAGAACCACTCGCCGAGGAAGAGGACGAGGAAGAAGAGCCCCTGCCCGACCCGCCCGAGGAGCGTCATCGGGATCGAGGCGACGGCGTAGCCGACCAGCCGCAGCGTCGCGTCGATCAGCCAGGCGAGCGCCCGCGGCGCCGGCCCGGCCAGCCGCAGCCGCAGCTCGACGCCCTCGGGCGTCTCGATGGCGCGGTAGGTGTCGATCATCGGGCGCGCGGCCGCCGGGCGGGCGGCTAGAACAGCTCCAGCCGCCACAGGTCGTGGAGGTGGACGATCCCTTCGAGGCGGCCCTGGGCGTCGACCACGAAGAGCGAGGTGATGCGGTTCTCCTCCATCTCGTGGAGCGCGGCGGCGGCCAGCTCGTCGCCGTCGATGGTGCGCGGCCGCGGCTGCGCGTGCTCGCCGGCGGTGCGCGCCAGCACCGCCTCGTCGCGCTCGAGCGCCCGGCGGAGGTCGCCGTCCGACACGCAGCCGACCAGCCGCCCCTCCTCGTCGGTCACCGCGGTGATGCCGAGCTTCTTCGCCGACATCTCGTAGATCGCCTCGCGCATCGGCGTCCCGGCGGTCACCCGCGGCACCTCGTCGCCCCGGTGCATCAGCTCGCGCACGCGCAGGAGCCGCTTGCCGAGCGCCCCGGCCGGGTGGAGCCGCGCGAAGTCGTCGCGCGAGAAGCCGCGCGCCTCGAGCAGCGCCATCGCCAGCGCGTCGCCCATCGCCAGCGTGGCGGTGGTCGAGGCGGTGGGGGCGAGGTTCAGCGGGCAGGCCTCGCGGTCGATCGCCACCGGCAGGTGGACGTCGGCGTGCCGCGCCAGCGGCGAGTCCTCCCGCCCGGTCATCATCACCATCGGCACCCCGAGCCGCTTCAGGGTGGGCACCAGCCGCACCAGCTCCTCGGTGGTGCCGGAGAACGAGGCGGCGAGCACCACGTCGCCCTCGACGATCATCCCGAGGTCCCCGTGCACCGCCTCGGCGGGATGGAGGAAGAGCGCCGGCGTCCCGGTCGAGGCGAGCGTGGCAGCCACCTTCTTCATCACGATCCCGCTCTTCCCCATCCCGCAGCAGACGACGCGCCCGCGGGTGGAACGGAGC
>DATABP010000728.1:0-3466 GCA_036259515.1 Thermoanaerobaculia bacterium
GGGCGGCGGCGGGTCCGCTGGGTGACGCCGCGCGTGCCCGCGGCCGCGGCGCCCACCGTGCTCCGCGTCGTCGGCGACCCGCCGCCGACGGTGCTCCGCGTCGACCTCGTCCGCTGGCTGCCGCCGGCCGACCCGCCGCCCGGCTGACATTGCGCATGCGCATCGCATGTGCGACCATGCGCTCATGAGTCGCATGCTCCAGGTGAGGAACGTGCCCGATTGGCTGCACGACGAGCTGTTGCGCCGAGCGAAGCGGTCGAGGCGGACGCTGACGCAGTACGTGCAGGAGGTGCTCGAACGCGAGGTGGCGCGGCCGCCTGCCGAAGAGGTCTTCGAGCGGATCCGCCGCCGCGACCCTGTCGACCTGGGCGCACCGGCCGCCGAGCTCATCCGCCGCGAACGCGCGGAGGCCGGTCGCGAGTGAGTCGGCGGCTCGTCGTCGACGCCGCGGCTTTGGTCGAGCTGCTGCTGGCGACGCGGCTCGCGCCGCGGGTGGCGGCGGAGGTTGCCGTGGCCGGCGCCGAGCTCCACGTCCCGGCGCTCTGCGACGTCGAGGTCGCCGCCGCGCTCCGCCGCGCGCTCGCCCGTGGCCGGCTCGACGACGAGCGGGCGCTCCTGGCGCTCCAGGACCTCGCCGACCTCCCGCTCGTGCGGCACGGCCACCAATCGCTGCTCGGCCGAGTCCTGGCGCTGCGCCACAACCTGAGCGCCTACGACGCCACCTACGCCGCCCTCGCCGAACGGCTCGATGCCACTTTGGTCACCGCCGACGGCGGTCTCGCCAACGCCGCTCGCGACCATCTCCGGCTCCACGTCGCCGCGATCGTCTGAGCCGCCGTCCTCGCCGCCCTACCGCTCGATCCCGTAGCGCTCGATCTTCGCCTTCAGCGTATTCCTGGCGATGCCGAGGAGGCGGGCGGTCTCGCGGAGGCGGCCGCCGGAGCGGGCGAGGGCGGACTCGAGGAGGCGGCGGTCGTAGCGGGCGAGCGCCTCCTCGTAGCCGCCGGCGGCGAGGTCGGGGAGGGGCGCCTCGGCGGCGGCGGCCGCGGCGGCGGCGGCGGGGTCGGAGGACTTGAGCGCGATCCACGGGAAGTCGGCGCGGCCGAGGCGGTCGGCGGTGGACAGCACCAGGGCGCGGTGGATCGTCGCCTCCAGCTCGCGGACGTTGCCCGGCCACGGGTAGGCGGCGAACAGGTCGAGGACGTCGGGGTCGATCTCGCGGCGCGGCTGGCCGAGGTCGCGGCCGATCCTGGCGAGGAAGTGCGCCACCAGCCAGGGCAGGTCCTCGCGCCGCCCGCGCAAGGGCGGCAGCACGATCGGGATGATGTTGAGCCGGTAGTAGAGGTCCTCGCGGAACTCGTCCTTGGCGATGGCGTCCTCGAGGTCGAGGTTGGTGGCGGCGAGGATGCGGGCGTCGGAGGTCAGCGTGCGGGTGCCGCCGACGCGCTCGAACTCCTTGTCCTCGACGACGCGCAGGAGCTTCGCCTGCACCGCGCGCGACACCTTGCCGATCTCGTCGAGGAAGATGGTGCCGCCGTGCGCCAGCTCGAAGCGGCCGGGCTTCTGCTGCGCGGCGCCGGTGAAGGCGCCCTTCTCGTGGCCGAAGAGCTCGGACTCGACGAGCGTCTCGGGCAGCGCCGCGCAGTTGAACTGCACGAACGGGCCGCCGCGTCGCGGCGAGATCGAGTGGACGATGCGCGCCACCAGCCCCTTGCCGGTGCCGCTCTCGCCGCGCAGGAGCACCGTCGAGTCGCTCTGCGCCACCCGCTCGATGGTGCGCTTGAGCTCCTCGATCGCCCGGCTCTTGCCGATCAGCGAGCCCAAATGGTGGCTGGCGAGGATCTCCTGGCGGAGCTCCTCGTTCTCCTCCTTGAGCCGCCGCCGCGCCGCCTCCTGCTCGCCGTAGAGGCGCGCCTTCTCGATCGCCACCGCGGCGTGGTCGGCGAAGGCGACGAGGAAGTCGACGTCGTCCTGCCGGAAGACGTGACGGGCGCGCGTGTGGTCGACGTAGATGGCGCCCGCCGGGCAGTCGCGGATGGCGAGCGGGACGCAGAGGATGGAGCGGATGGAGCTGGCGACGATCGACTCGGCGCCGGCGAAGCGGCGGTCGGTCAGGGCGTCGACGGCGACCACCGGGGCGCGCTCGTCGATCACCCGCCGCACCACGCTCTCGGAGAGCGCCCCGGCCTCGCCGGCGCCGTGGAGGTTGCGCGAGACGGCGATCCGCAGGTCGCGCGTCAACGGGTCGTGGAGGACGATCATGCCGCGCTCGGCCTCCAGGTGCTCGAGCGCCAGGTCCATCGCGCGGTCGAGCACCTCCTGGAGGTCGAGCGACGAGTTGACGACCTTGATCACCCCGTAGAGCACCGGGTCGTGGGCGCCGCCGCGGCCGCGGTGGAGCGCGATGCGCTCGACGACGCCGCGCGCCCGCCGCGCCTCGGCCTCGGCGCCGAGCCGGTCGAACACGGCGAGCGCGCGCGCCAGCCGCTCGCCGGCCAGCTCGGGGTTCCAGGTGCGGAGCCCCCACTCGTAGAGCAGGCGGCCGAGCTCGTACGGGGTGCCCAGGGCCTCGAGCGCGTGCGCCGCCTCGGCGAAGAGACGCGCCGCCTCCTCCTCGTCCTCGGCCAGGGCGGCGAGGCGGGCCTCGACGGAGAGGAGCTTCGCCGCGGTCAGCCGATCGGGCAGCTCGGCGAGGAGGGCGCGCGCCGCCGCCGCCCCCGCGGCCGCCGCCGCCCGGTCGTGCCGGCGCAATGCGAGGTCGGCCTCCGACACCCGAACCCGCGCCAGCACCTGGCGGGTGCCCGCGTCGGCGGCCAGCTCCGCCGCCCGCGCGAAGCTCTCCGCCGCGGCGGCGTAGTCCTCGCGGTCCTTGGCGGCGAGGCCGAGGAGGTGATGGCACTCGGCGGCGAGGTCGCGGTCGTCGGCGGCGCCGGCGGCGGCCAGCGCCTGGCCGGCCAGCTCCTCGGCGCGGTGGGCCTCGCCGCGCTTCCGGGCCAGCGATGCGAGTCGGGCCAGGAGCGCCGGCCGCAGCGGCGATCCGGCGTCGCCGCCGAGCGCCAGCGCGCGGTCGAGCTGGCGGCGGGCGCGCGGCCAGTCGCCGAGCATCTCGTCGACCTCGGCGAGGTTGAGCCGCGCCATCGCCTCCTCGCCGCGCGAGCCCAGCCGGCGGGTGATCGCCAGGCTGGCGGCGAGCGGCGCGCGGGCGGCCCGCCAGTCGCCGCGGGAGGCGGCCAGGATGCCGAGGTTGTTCGACGCGCGCGCCTCGCCCCAGGGATCGTGGGTGGCGCGGCAGTGGTCGAGGTTCTCGCGGTAGGCGGCCTCGGCGGCGTCGTGGTCGCCGAGCTTCCAGCGCACGTTGCCGAGGTTGTTGCGCAGGCGGAGGACGAGGTCCTCGGCGGCGGGGCCGAGACGGCGGGCGGCCGCCAGCGCCCGGCGCTCCAGCCGCTCGGCGAGGCGGAAGTCGCCG
>DATABP010000729.1:0-3347 GCA_036259515.1 Thermoanaerobaculia bacterium
GCAGCTCCCCGAGCGCCTCCGCCGACAACCCGGCCACCTGCTCCGCCGCCGCCACCACCGCGCTGCCGGCCGCACGCTCGGCGTCGCGGGCGCCGCCGCACGAGGCGAGCACGCCCAGCGCGAGGACGCGAACCAAGACCCCTCGACGAGAGGGAAAACCGGGAGTCACGCACCCGATCCTACCCGCAGAGCGTTGCCCGGAGCGGCGGCGGCTCGGGCCGGCACGAACCCCGAGCTGCCGCTGCTTTCTCTCTTTCCCACCGACGCGGCCGGAACCCCGCCCCGCCCTCGGCACGCCCGGAGCGGCGGCGGCTCGGCCCGGGGGCCGGGGGCCTTGGAGGGCCGCGCCGCTCACCAGCGAGCCGGAGTGCACACCGATCGCGCGCAGCCCGATAGAGCGCACGCCCGCCCCCCATCCAGCACCGAGCGTGCGCGTGCCCCCGGCCCCCGGGCCGAGCCGCCGCCGCGGCCCCGGCACGACGCCGCCAGCCGTCCGTGCTACCCCTCCAACGGCAACGTGATCGCCACCTCCAGCCCCCCCTCCGCCCGGTTCCGCGCCGCGATCCCCCCACCGTGCTCCTCGGCGATCCGCCGCGCGATCGGCAGACCGAGACCGGTGCCGGTGTCGTGGGTGGAGAAGTAGGGGTCGAAGATGCGCGGCAGGAGCGCCGGCTCGACCCCGGCGCCGGAGTCGAGCACCGCCACCCGCGCCTCGGCGCCGCCGGGATGGCCGTCGCCGGCGACCTCGCGCCGCTCCACCCGGAGCAGCACCCGGCCGCCGCCGGAGCTGGCGCGGAGCGCGTTCTCGATCAGGTTGCGGACGGCGCGGGCGAGGAGGCGGCGGTCGAAGCGGGCGGCGAGCGGACCGGGCGGCGTCTCCAGCTCGACCGTCACCCCCGGCGGCGGCGCCGCCCGGTAGGGCGCCGCCAGCTCCTCGACCAGCGCGACGAGGTCCCCCGGCTGGAGGTCGATCCTGGGGATGCGGCTGTAGGTCGAGAACTCCGCGGCGATCTGCTGGAGCTCGTCGACCTGGGTCAGCACGTTGCCGGTGCAGCGGGCGAAGACCTCGGCGAAGCGGCCGTCGGCGCCGCGTCCGGCGAGGTCCCTCCACACCTGCTGCATGTGCTCGACGTTGAGGCGGATCGGGGTGAGCGGGTTCTTGATCTCGTGGGCGATGATCCGCGCCATCTCCGCCCACGCCTCGAGCCGCTGCCCGCGCAGGGTCTCGGTGGCGTCCTCGACGACGAGGAGCGCCGCCGGCTCGCCGGCGCCGGGGACGGGCACCCAGACCAGCGTCCACTCGCGCTCCTCTCCGGGCTCGGCGCCGCCGTCGTCCGCCGGCACCGCGCCGCCCCCCGCCGCCCCGGCCCCTTCGTCGCCGTCCTCGCCGCCGCCCGCCGCCGGCGCCAGCCGCACCGTGCGCTGCGCCAGCTCGCCCCCCACCTCCGGCAGCCACGCCGCCACCGGCGCGAGCCGCGGGCGCGCCGCCACCACCGCCGGCAGGAGGTCGCCCACCTCGACGCCGAGGAGCTCCCCCGCCACCCGGTTGCGCATCAGCACCCGGCGGTGGCGGTCGAGCGAGACGACTCCCGAGGTGATGTGCTCGACGATGCGCTCGACGACCTGCTTCTCGCGCACCAGCCGCTCGCGCCCCTCGGCGATGCGCCGCGCCATGTCGTCGACCGCCTCGACCAGCGCCGCCAGCTCGAGCTCGGTGGGCGCCAGGTCGAGCGAGGGCGCGCCGGCGGCGATGCGGCGGGTGCCGGCCACCAGCTCGGTGAGCGGCCGGGTGAAGCTCTTCGACAGCCGCACGCCGACGGCGGTGACCAGCACCACCAGCGCCGCGGTGACGAGGAGCGCCTGGCGGCGCAGCGCGTCGAGCTCGCGGGCGACCTCCTCCTGCTGGGCGAGGAGCGGCATCGAGAGGAAGAAGTTGCGCAGCCCGACCGCCTCGCCGGGGAGCGCCAGCGGCGCGTAGAGCTCGAGGTAGGAGACCTCGCCCACCCGGTTGGTGCGGCTCGCCCGGTCGTAGCCGAGGAGCGCCAGCCGGGCGTAGCTCTCGCCGGGGATGCGCGGCGGCAGGAGGCGCGCCGCGAACAGCTCCGGCTTCGTCGCCGACCAGATCTCGCTCCCCCAGTAGAGGTTCACCTCGTGGCGGACGACGCCGGAGACCCACCCGATCAGGCTGTTGTCGAGCTCGCTCGCCAGGTCGAAGCCCGGGTCGACGCTGGCGAGGTAGTCGCCGAGCACCCGCTGCGCCGCCGACAGCGCGCCCTCGCCGGCGGCCCGCTGCTCGCGGCGCAGGCGTTCGCCCATGCCGGCGACGAGCACCGTGTTGAGCAAGAGGAGCGGCACCAGGAGGAGGAGCGTGTAGACGAGGAGGAGGCGCTTCGAGTAGGAGCGCACGGTGCGGCCGAGCAGCTCGCGGAAGGCGGCGCGGGGGAGCGCGACGAGGAGCGCCACCGCCGCCGCGGCGAGGGCGAGGAGGAGGAGCCCCAGGGCGTGGCTCCCCACCCGCTCCAGACCGGCGAGCGGCGAGAGCACCGGCAGGAAGAGCACCCACCAGCCTCCGCCCGAGGGCCGCGCCGCCGCCCACGCCGGCCCCTCCGGCGTCCGCACCTGCGCCCGCCGGACGCCGGCCGCGAGCGCCTCGGGGAGCGGCGGGGACTCGTCCCAGGGCGACGACAGCGCGCGGCCCTCGCCGTCGTAGAGCGCGGCGTCGATCGACGGCGACAGCCCGGGCAGCGGCCGCCCCGCCGGGCCGCCGCGCAGGAGCGCCACCTCGATCTGCTCGACCTCCGCCCGCGGCGCCAGGCGATGCCCGGGCAGCGGCACCAGCGTCCACTCCAGCGTCGCCCACGGCTCGCCGCGGTAGAGGAGCGGCGCCTGCCCGGACACCACCGCCTCCTCCGGCGTGCCCACCGCCAGGTCCTGCCAGCGGAGCGCGTCCCAGTCGGCCGCCCCCTCCTCGGTCAGCGCCAGCCCGAAGCCGAAGGTCGAGGTGCCCTCGGGGGCGTGGACGGCCAGCGAAGAGAGAGCGTGCGGGTGGGCCAGCGGCGACGCCTGCCACAGCAGGAAGGCGAGGTCCTGGCGCTCCAGCCCCTCCGGCGAGCGCGGCAGGAAGTCCTCGAGCCCGGCGCCGGCGAAGGCGACGGTCAGCTCCTCGCCGGCGGCGGCCAGCTCGGCGGGCGACGGCGGCGCGGTCCGCGCCGCCACGCGGCGGGCGAGGTCGTCGCGGAGGAGCGCGCGGGCGACCGTCTCGCCCACCGCGGCGGCGGCGAGGACGGCGACCAGCGCCAGCACCGCCACCTCGACCGGCCGCCCGATCCCGCCGCGTCCGGCCAGCC
>DATABP010000730.1:0-2799 GCA_036259515.1 Thermoanaerobaculia bacterium
GCCGGCGCGGCCGGTGACCAGCAGCGCCCCGATCACCGCCGCCACCGTCACCCCGCCGCTCGTCACCTGGTGGGCGAGCTGGTCGTAGAGCACGCTGCCGTAGGCCCGCCCCAGCGAGCTGCCCACCGCGCGGCCGATCCACCGCCCGCGCAGCACGCCGCCGACCACCCGCACCGTCGGGGTGATCGAGTTGACCGCCGAGGCGGCGAGGAGCGCCGGGAGCGACACCCGCCGCCCCGGCAGCGGCCCCGAGCGCCCGATCGCCTCGCGCCAGCGCTGGTCCCAGACGACCATGCGCAGCACCAGCGCGCCGACCGCCGCCGCGATCCACCCCGGCCGCGCCCCCGCCAGCCGCCCGGCGACGTCGGACCACTCCAGCCCGGCGACCATCCGCGTCACCAGCCACACGGCGAGCGCCAGGAGCGCCGCCTTGAGGGTCCACGAGAGGAGCCGGCGGCGGCGGGACCGGCTGACGGCGGGGGGTTCCATTCGGACGGGGAGGCGAGGCGGCGGCGCGGGCGCGCAGACGACTCTACCCCGCGGCTAGACTCTCGGCGCCATGCCGATCCGCGCCCCGCGCCTCGTCGCGTTCCTCCTCGCCGCCCTCGCCGCCCTCCCCGCCGCCGCTCAGGAGCTCGACCGCCTCGTCGAAGGGCCGAAGGCGCCCTGGCGGGTGATCGAGACCGCGCACTTCCGCGTCCACTACCCGGCGCCGGCGGCGGCGTGGGCGGAGCGGGCGGCGGCGCGGCTCGAGGCGGTGCGCGAGCGGGTGGCTGCGGAGGTGGGGTTCGCGCCCGAGCAGGTGGTCGACGTGGTGGTCTCCGACCCGGTGGCGCAGCCGAACGGCTTCGCGCTCCCCTTCCTCGGCCGGCCGCGGATGGTGCTGTGGACGCGGCCGCCGCGGCCGGAGTCGGTGATCGGCCACTACCGCGACTGGGGCGAGCTCCTGATCGTCCACGAGGAGGCCCACCTCGTCCACCTGCTGCGGCCGTCGCGCAACCCGACGCGGCGGGCGCTGGCGCGGCTCCTCGTCCCGCTCGGGCCGATCGCCCGCCAGGCGCCGCGCTGGGTGACCGAGGGCTACGCGACGCTGATCGAGGGCCGGTTGACCGGCAGCGGCCGGCCGCACGGCGACCTGCGCGCCGCCATCCTGCGGCGCTGGGCGATGGCCGGCAAGCTCCCCGGCTACGGCGCCCTGGCCGGCAACCGCGACTACCTCGGCCAGTCGATGGCCTACCTCGCCGGCTCCGCCTACCTCGGCTGGCTGGAGGAGCGCGCCGGCGACGGCGCGCTGCGCGACCTCTGGGCGCGGATGACGGCGCGCCGGGCGCGGAGCTTCGAGGAGTCCTTCGCCGGCGTCTTCGCCGACTCTCCGGCCGACCTCTGGGACCGCTTCCGCGCCGAGACCTCGTGGCAGGCGGTCGAGATCGAGCGCCGGGTGGAGGCGGCGGGCGGCTTCGTCGAGGGCGAGCCCTGGATGGACCTCGCCTGGGAGACGGGGCCGCCGGCGCTCTCCCCCGGCGGCGAGCGGCTGGCGATCGTCCTCGCCGGCCGCGACGACCCGCCGGAGCTCGCCGTCTTCGCCACCGCGGTCGACGAGGAGGCGGTCGCCGAGATCGAGGAGCGGCGCGCCGAGATCGCGGCGCGCGACCCCGAGGACGTCCGCGCCGTCGACGTCGCGCCGCCGCCGCACCGCCGCCTCCACACCCTGCCGACGATCGACTTCGCGCCGCCCGCCGATCCGCGCTGGATGCCCGACGGCGAATCGCTCCTCCTCGTCCGCACCCTGCCGGACGCGGAGGGCTTCCTCCACCCCGACCTCTTCCGCTGGACGCCCGAGACCGGGGAGCTGGCGCGCCTGACCGTCGCCGCCGGCCTCACCCAGCCCGACCCGGCGCCGGACGGCACCTGGGCCGCCGCGGTCGAGGGCCGCCACGGCACGACGCGGCTGGTGCGGGTGGAGCTCGGGACCGGCGCGGTGACGCCGCTGTCCGAGGCGACCGTCGAGGTCGTCGTCGACCAGCCGCGGGTGTCGCCGGACGGCCGGCGGCTGCTCTACGCCCGCCACTCCGAGGGCCGGTGGAGCCTGGTCGTCCGCCGCCTCGCCGACGGCGCGGAGGAGGAGCTGCCGCTGCCGGAGGGGGCGACGGTCGCCTCGCCGGCGTGGGGCCGCGGCGAGGACGCCGGGACGGTGTTCGCCAGCCTCGGGCTGGGCGGCTTCATCGACGTCTACGCCTTCACCGAGGCGGAGGGCGGCGGCTGGCGCCGCGAGCGCCTGACCCGCGCCCGCGGCGCCGCCTTCGCCCCCGAGCCGGGCGACGGCGAGCTGTTCTTCCTGTCGCTCGAGCCGGACGGGCTCGACCTGCGGCGGCTGGGGGCGGCCGGCGGCGGTGCCGAGGAACAGGTCGGCGAGGAGGGCACCGCGGCGGCCGGCGGGACGTTCGCGACCGGCGGAGCGATCTCTCCGCCGGCAGCCGAGCGGAGCGGCGGAACGGCCGAGCCGTCGCCGAGAGCCGGCGAGGAGGAGCCGGGCGCCGCAGCCGCGCCCCAGCCGCTCCCCTCCGCAACGCCGGACCTCACCGGGCTCGTGCCCGCGGTCCGCCCCGACCCGCTCGACCCGCCGCCCCCGCCGCTGCCGGAGATCGAGCCGCCGCCCTCGCGCCCCTACGGCATCGGCCGCCAGGAGCTGTTCTTCCTCTCCGGCGGCAGCACCTCGCCCTCGAACGAAGGCATCGAGCTGGGGCTGCGCGGCGGCGACCTCCTCGGGCGACTCGACTGGATCGTCACCACAGGCTTCGG
>DATABP010000731.1:0-4245 GCA_036259515.1 Thermoanaerobaculia bacterium
CCAGCAGCAGCTCCTCGACGCGGTGACCGCCCGGGACGTCGCCGACGCCCGGCTCGCCTCGGCGCGGCTCCAGCTCTCGAAGTCGCGGGTGCGCGCGCCGTGGGCCGGCGAGGTGGCGCCGGCGGACGAGCCGCGGACGGCGACGGTGCGCACGGTGATGCCCCGGCTGGAGACGGTGGTCGACCGCGCCGAGCTGCCGGCCGACCTCCTGCCGGCCCGCCGCGCCGTGCTCGCCGCCGAGGTGCCGGGGGTGGTCGAGGCGATGCGCGTCGAGCTCGGCGAGCGGCTGGCGGCCGGCGCGCTGGTCGCCGCGATCGACACGAGAGCCCTCGAGCAGGCGCTCGCCGAGGCCGAGGCCTACCACCGCCAGGCGACGGCGCAGCACCAGCGGGCGACCGCGCTCTACGAGAAGCGGTCGATCACCCAGCAGCAGCTCCTCGACGCGGTGACCGCCCGGGACGTCGCCGACGCCCGGCTCGCCTCGGCGCGGCTCCAGCTCTCGAAGTCGCGGGTGCGCGCGCCGTGGGCCGGCGAGGTGGCCGCCGAGCGGGTCGAGGTGGGCGACTACGTCACCCCCGGGCAGCCGGTCGCCGAGCTGGTCGACGCCTCGACGATCCTGGTGCGCGCCCCGGCGCCGGCCGCCGACGTGCCGTACCTCGAGATCGGCGCGCCCGTCGAGATCACCGTCGACGCCTTCCCCGGCGAGGTCTTCACCGGCAGGCTGGTGCGGCTCGGCGCCGAGCTCGACCCGCGCGCCCGGAGCCTCGCCGTCGAGGCGGAGCTCGCCAATCCCGGCGGGCGCCTGAAGCCCGGCATGGCCGGCCGGCTGGTGGTGCCGCGGCGCACGTTGGCCGACGCCGTGCTGGTGCCGCTCGAGGCGCTGGTCGACCTCGGCGAGGAGCGGGCGGTGTTCGTCGTCCGCGACGGCGTAGCGCGGCGGCGGATCGTCGAGCTCGGGCCGGTGGTCGGCGAGCGGGTGGTGATCGCCGCCGGCGTCGCCGCCGGGGAGCCGGTGATCGTCGACGGCGAGCAGGCGGTGGCCGACGGGCAGCCGGTGAGCGAGGCGGGAGCGGCGCCGCGGGCGGCGACGGGCGACCGCGCCGCCCGGGAGGCGGAATGAGCCTCGCCGACCTCTCCCTCCGCCACCGGGCGACGGTCTTCTTCCTCGCCGTCTTCCTGGTCGTCGCCGGCGTCTCGGCCTACGTCACGCTGCCGCGGGAGTCGTCGCCCGACATCTCGATCCCGCTGGTCATCGTCTACACGCTGTGGCCGGGCGCCTCGCCGGTCGACGTCGAGGCGCAGGTCACCCGGGTGGTCGAGCGCGAGCTCAAGGGCATCGACGGGCTCGACGAGCTGACCTCGGTGTCCCAGGAGTCGGCGTCGGTGGTCACCGTCGAGTTCGTCTCCGGCACGAACGTGGACGACGCGCTCCAGAAGGTGCGCGAGCGGGTCGACCGCGCGGTGCCCGACCTGCCGGAGGAGGCCGAGGAGCCGCTCCTCCAGGAGATCAACTTCTCGGACTTCCCCATCCTCCAGGTCAACCTCGCCGGCGACGTCGGCCCGGCGGTGCTCGAGCAGATCGCCGAGGACCTCCAGGACCGCGTCGAGTCGATCCCCGGCGTGCTGCGCGCCAACCTGGTCGGCGGCGTCGAGCGCGAGGTGAAGGTGGAGGTCGACCCGCGGCGGCTGGAGCTCTACGGGCTCTCGCTCGACGACGTGATCGACGCGGTGGGCGACGAGAACGTGTCGATCCCCGGCGGCGACCTCGACTTGGGCGGCCTCGCCTACGCGGTGCGGGTGCCGGGCGAGGTCGAGGACCCGCTCGACGTGGCGGACTTCGTGATCCGCGCCGAGGGCGGGGCGCCGGTCTTCGTGCGCGACGTGGCGGAGGTCTCCTACGGCATCGAGGACCCCGAGTCCTACGCCCGCATCGACGGACGCGAGTCGGTGGCGCTGGCGGTGCAGAAGCGCTCGGGCGCCAACATCATCGAGGTCGCCGACCGGGTCAAGGCGGAGGTGGCGGCGGCCGAGCCCGCCTGGCCGGCCGGCGTCGAGGCGACGATCCTGGGCGACCTGTCGAAGGACATCCGCCAGATGGTCGCCGACCTCGAGAACAACATCCTCTCCGGGCTGGTGCTGGTGGTCGCCGTGCTCCTCTTCGTGCTCGGGCTGCGCACGGCGGTGTTCGTGGCGCTGGCGATCCCGTTCTCGATGCTCCTCACCTTCGTCGCCATCCAGCTCACCGGCACGACGCTCAACATGATCGTGCTCTTCTCGCTGGTGCTCGCGGTGGGCATGCTGGTCGACAACGCGATCGTGGTGATCGAGAACATCTACCGCCACGTCCAGGAGGGGAAACGGCCGCTCGAGGCGGCGTCGATCGCCACCCGCGAGGTCGCCTCGGCGATCCTCGTCTCCACGCTGACCACCGTCGGCGCCTTCTTCCCGCTCCTCTTCTGGCCGGGGATCGTCGGCGACTTCATGTTCTACCTGCCGCTGACGGTGTCGATCGCGCTCGCCGCCAGCCTGTTCGTCGCCTTCACGCTCAACCCGGTGCTGGCGGGGACGTACCTCCGTCCCGGAGCCGTCGAGCGGCCGGCGTCGCGCTTCCAGCGGCGGCTCGACGGCGCCGGCGAGCGCTTCGTCGGCCTCTACCGGCGGACGCTCGCCTGGTCGCTCGACCACCGGGCGGTGGTCGTCGGCGGCACGCTGGCGCTCTTCGTCGCCGTCGTCGTCCTCTTCGGCGCCTTCAACCACGGCGTCGAGTTCTTCCCCGAGACCGAGCCGAACCAGATCCTCGTCGACGTCGAGATGCCTCCCGGGACGCGGCTCGAGAAGACCGACGAGCTGGTGCGCGACTTCGAGGCGCGGCTCGCCGGCCTGCCCGACCTCGAGGTGATGGCGACCGGCTCGGGCGCCGGCAGCCAGGCCGACTTCGGCGGCCAGGGCGGCGGCTCGTCGACCCAGGCGCGGCTCACCCTCGACCTCTTCGACCGCAGGGACCGCGCGCAGAGCTCGTTCGTCACCATGGACGAGGTGCGCCGCCGCACCGCCGCCGTGCCCGGGGTGACGGTCGAGGTCAAGCGGCCGGAGGAGGGGCCGCCGGTGGGGCCGCCGCTGTCGATCGAGCTGCGCGGCGACGACTTCACGACCCTGGGCGCCATCGCCGCCCGCGTCGAGGAGGCGATCGCCGACGTGCCCGGCCTGGTGTCGCTCGACTCCGACTTCGACGTCGCGCGGCCGGAGGTGATCGTCGACGTCGACCGCACCGAGGCGGCGCGGCTGGGGCTGACCACGCGCAAGATCGCCACCACCGTGCGCACCGCGGTCAACGGCACCGAGGCCTCGGTCTACCGCGACGGCGACGACGAGGCCGACGTGGTGGTGCGGCTCGCCGAGGGCGCCCGGAGCTCGCTCGCGGAGCTGTCGCGGCTGACCGTGGTCGCCGAGGACGGCAGCCAGGTGCCGCTCTCCGCGGTGGCGACGGTGCGCACCGACTCGGCGCTGACCTCGATCACCCACAAGGACCAGAAGCGGGTGGTGACGATCACCGGCGACGTGACCTCGCCCGAGCTCGCCGAGCCGGTGCGCCGCGAGGCGCAGGCGCGGATCGCCGCCCTGCCCGGCCTCCTGCCCGCCGGCACCACGGTGGCCTACTCCGGCCAGAGCGAGGACGAGGAGGAGGCCAAGGCGTTCCTGTCGAAGGCGTTCCTCTACGCCGTGCTCCTGGTGCTGGCGCTGATGGTGGCGCAGTTCGACTCGCTGGCGGTGCCGCTGATCATCATCACCTCGGTGGTGATGTCGATGATCGGGGTGCTGATCGGGCTCCTCGTCACCGGGCTGCCGTTCGGGATCATCATGACCGGGCTGGGGGTGATCTCGCTCGCCGGCATCGTGGTCAACAACGCGATCGTGCTCCTCGACTACGCCGAGCAGCTCCGCGCCCGCGGCATGGAGCGCCGCGAGCTGCTGCTCGCCACCGGCGTCCGGCGCCTGCGCCCGGTGCTGCTCACCGCGGTGACCACCATCCTCGGTCTGGTGCCGTTGGCGACCGGGATCGAGGTCGACTTCCACACCCTGACCTTCACCACCAGCGGCGAGTCCGCCCAGTGGTGGCGGGGCATGGCGGTGGCGGTGATCTTCGGCCTCGGCTTCGCCACCTTCCTGACCCTGGTGCTGGTGCCGGTGCGCTACGACCTCCTGCTCGGCTTCCGCGAGTGGCGGGCGCGGCGGCGGGGCGAGGGC
>DATABP010000732.1:0-2329 GCA_036259515.1 Thermoanaerobaculia bacterium
GGAAGCGGAAGGTGCCGCCGGAGAGCGCCGAGAGCGCCTCGGGGGCGCCGCCGGCCAGCCAGGCGAGGAGCAGACCGCCCACCGCCAGCGCCGCCCACCCCGGCCGCCGCCGCAGCGCCCCGGCGGCGAGCCACAGCGCCACGATCCCCGCGTAGAGGCTGAGGAAGTAGAAGCCCAGCTCGGCGGTGCGCCACAGCCACCAGCCGCGCGGCCCGGTCTCCATCGGCCAGCCGAAGGGGAGGGGCAGAACCAGCTCGAGGTAGCGGAGCGGCGACAGCGTGAAGAGCACCACCTGCCCCGCCCAGGTGCCGTGGCTGCCGCGGAAGGTGAAGTCGAAGGCGCGCGCGGTGGCGACGATCTGCGGCAGCGCGACCGCGAGGCCGACGAGCCCCACCGCCACCGCCGTCGCGAAGCCGCGCCGGCCGCCGTGCCGCTGGGCGGCGGCGAGGAGCAGCGGCAGGAGCCCGAGCGTGGCGAGGAGCGGCTCGCCGCCCAGGAGCGCCATGCCGCAGGCGGCGCCGCCCGCCGCCACCCCGCGCGCTCCGCCGCGCACCGCGCCGGCGATCGCCAGCGGCCACCAGGCGACGACGGTGATCACGTTGTAGAAGGTCAGCCCGGAGAGCACGAAGCCCGAGCCGCCGTAGGTCAGGGCGGCGAGCAGCGTGGCGTGCGGCCCCATCCCCAGCGCCCGCGCCAGCGCCGCCATCGCCAGCGCGGCGAGCAGCCAGTGGAGCGCGAAGTGGAGGTTGAAGGCGCTCCAGAAGGGGAGCGCGAGATAGAGCAGGTTGTCCGGGTAGAAGGCGAGGTGGCTGGGGTTGGCGCGGTAGGGCTGGCCGTTGCCGAGCAGCGGGTCGAAGGCCGGGACCTCGCCGCGGGCCAGCGCCTGGGCGCCGAACGCCTTCGCCGGCAGGTGGTTGCCGAAGACGTCGCGGAAGTAGAGGGTGCGCCAGCCGGCGGCGAGCGGCACGGTGAAGGCCAGCCACAGCACGAGCGCGGCGGCGGCGACGGCGACCACCGACCGCGGCAACCGCTCCGCCGTCCGTACAATACGCGCCATGCTTCGAGGTCTCGTGCGGTCGCTCCGCCCGCACCAGTGGGCGAAGAACCTGTTCGTGCTCGCGCCGCTGGTCTTCGCCCACGGCCTGTTGAGCCCGCTCCTGGTCGGCCGCGGCGCCGCCGCCTTCGCCGCCTTCTGCGCGGCGTCCTCCGCCGTCTACCTGCTCAACGACCTGCGCGACCGCGAGCGCGACCGCCACCATCCGCTGAAGCGTCACCGCCCGATCGCGGCGGGAACAGTACCAGCAAGCGCCGCGGTGGCCGCCGCCGCCGTGCTGCTCGCCGTCGCCGGGGGGATCGTCGCCGCGCTCGGCGCCGCCTTCGCCCTCGTCCTCGTCGGCTACCTCACGCTCAACCTGCTCTACACGCTCGGCCTCAAGCAGGTGGTGATCCTCGACGTGCTGCTGATCGCGATCGGCTTCGTGCTGCGGGTGTTGGGCGGCGGCGCGGCGGTGGGGGTGGAGGTGTCGCGCTGGCTGCTGCTGTGCACGATCTTCCTGGCGCTCTTCCTCGCCTTCTCGAAGCGCCGCCACGAGATCGAGCTCCTCGCGGCGCGCGCCGCCGACCAGCGCCAGGTGCTCTCCGAGTACAGCCCCGCCTTCCTCGACCAGATGATCAACGTGGTCACCGCCTCGGCGGTGGTCTCCTACGCCCTCTACGCGATCGCCCCGGAGACCACCGAGAAGTACGACACCCAGGACCTGATCTGGACCATCCCGATGGTGCTCTTCGGGATCTTCCGCTACCTCTTCCTGGTCTACCAGCGGCCGGGGGAGAGGAACCCCACCGAGGCGCTCCTCTCCGACGCCCCCTTCGTCGTCAACCTGCTGCTGTGGGGGGCGGCGGTGGTGTGGATCGTCTACGGCTGAGGGGCGGCGGCGGGCGGCGGCTCCACGCGGTAGAGGCGCCACGGGCCGCCGCCGGTGAGCGGCGTCATCGCGGGGTCGGCGGCGATGCGGTCGTGGAGGTCCGGCGGCGCGTTGACCAGCGCGTGGTCGAACCAGCGGAGGTCGTCCGGCCGCAGCCGCGCGGGGTACCACTCGAGCCCCCCGCTCCACGGCCGCCGGCCGTCGCGGAGGACGACCAGGCTGGGCGGGAACTCGGCGAACGAGAAGTTGAGCGTGCCGCCGCGCAGCACCTGCCCCCAGGCGAAGAGCTGGAGGAACGGCGGGTTGTCGAGGAGCGGGCTCTTGCGCCGGTAGTCGAGGCCGAGGAGGCGCGGCTCGGGGGGGAGCGCGGCGAGGGCCGCCGGCAGCCCGGCGAGCTCGACCCG
>DATABP010000733.1:0-7415 GCA_036259515.1 Thermoanaerobaculia bacterium
GGCGCTCGACGTCGAGCGCACCCGCTTCTGGTCGACCGCGGCGCGCGGGCGGCCGGAGGTCGGCGAGGAGGGCGGCCGGCGGGTGGAGCTGCGCTTCCGCGGCCGCGCCTACGGCTTCCGGGTCGACCGGGTGGCGGCGACGCGCTACCGGCTGCGCTGCGAGGACGGCGGCGCCGGGGGCGGCGGCACGGTGGTCGCCCTCGAGGTCGAGCGGCTGAGCGCCAGCGAGCGGCGGCTGACCGTCGCCGGGCGCACCCATCGCGTGTTCACCGTCCTCCAGGGGGTGGACCAGATCGTCGAGGTCGACGGCGTGCCGCACCGCGTCTCCCACGGCGACGCCGGGGTGGTGCGCTCGCCGGCGCCGGCGGTGGTCGTCTCGCTGGCGGTCGGCGAGGGGGACACGGTGACCGCCGGGCAGCGGCTGGCGGTGATCGAGGCGATGAAGATGGAGACCGCGATCGTCGCCGAGCTCTCCGGGCGGGTGGCGAAGGTGCTGGTGCGCCCCAACGTGCAGGTGGCGCCGGGGGCGCCGCTCCTGGTGATCGAGGCGGCCGAGGGCGGCGGCGGGGCGGCGGAAGGCGAGGCGGTGTCGTTCGCGCCGATCGCCGTGCCGCCACCTGCCGACGACGACCGCGGCCTCTGCCTCGACAACCTCCGCCGCCTCGCGCAGCTCTACCTCGGCTGGGACGCCGAGCCCACCGAGCCGGCGCAGATCATCGCCCGCCACGGCATCCTCTGCGCCGGGGTCGACGCCACCGATCCCGAGCTGCGCCGCGCCGAGGACGCGCTGGTCGCCGCCTTCGTCGACGTGGCGGCGCTCTTCGGCCGGCGGCCGGACGACGAGGAGGTCGCCGAGGGGCGGCGCACCAGCGAGCACTACCTGTTCACCTACCTGCGCGATCTCGGCGGCCGCGGCAAGGGGCTGCCGGCGCGCTTCCTCGACCGCCTGCGCCGGGCGCTCGCCCACTACGGGATCGACGACCTGGCGCCCTCGGCGGAGCTCCGCGAGGCGCTCTTCCGGCTGTCCTTGGCGCACCGTGGGCTCGCCGCCCGGCAGGCGCCGGTGCTCGCCGTGCTCGACCGCCGGCTGACCGCCGCCGCGTCCCTGCGCGAATCGACGGACGGCTTCCCGGAGCTCCTGCGCCGCTTGGTCGAGGTCTCCCGCGACCGCTTCGCGCCGGTCCACGACCTCGCCCGCGAGGTGCTCTACCGCTTCGTCGACGAGCCGTTCTTGGATGCCGTGCGCCGCCGCAACCTCGCCGCCGCCGAGGAGGACCTCGACCGCCTGGTCGGCGGCGCCAAAGGCGAAGAGCGCGACCGCCGGCTGGCCTCGCTCCTCGGCTGCCCGCAGCCGCTCCAGGCGCTGGTCGCCCGCCGCTTCGCCGACGCCGGGGACGAGGGCCGGCGGCTGATGCTCGAGGTGCTGCTGCGCCGCGCCTACGGCCTCGACGCCGGGCACGAGGTCGAGACCCGCCGCTTCCGCGGCCACGCCTTCGCCGCCGCCACCCGCGACGCCGGCGAGGGGCCGGTCCACCTGGTCGCCAGCCACGCGCGCTGGCAGGACTTCCCGCGCGTCACCGAGCTGGCGGTCAAGCGGGTGAAGAAGGCGCCGCGCAAGGAGCGGGTGATCGCCGACTTCTTCCTCCACCGCGACGACGGGCCGGCCGACCGCGAGGCGGTGGCCGCCGAGGCGCGGGCGCTCCTCGTCGAGGCCGACCTGCCGAAGCGGCTGGAGAGGGCGACGGTGGTGGTGACCAGCGCGCCGGGCGGCGCCGGGCGCGTCGACTTCTTCACCTTCCGCCCCGACGGCGACGGCTGGCAGGAGGATCGGCTGCTGCGCGGCCTCCACCCGGCGACCGCCGAGCGCCTCCAGCTCTGGCGCCTCTCCGGCTTCGAGCTCGAGCGGCTGCCGGCGGTGGACGACGTCTACGCCTTCCGCGGCCGCGCCCGCGACAACCCGAACGACCAGCGCCTGTTCGTGGCCGGCGAGGTGCGCGACCTGACGCCGCAGCCGGGCGGCGACGGCCAGCCGGTGCGCTTCCCGCACCTCGAGCGCGTGTACCACGAGGCGCTGGCGGTGGTGCGGCGCGTCCAGTCGCGGCTGCCGCCCGAGCGCCGGCTGCACTGGAACCGGGTCACCCTCTACGTCCGCCCGCCGCTCGACCTGCCGCCCTCGACGCTGCGCTCGGTGGTGCGCCGGCTGACCCCGGCGGCCGAGGGGCTGGGGCTCCAGAAGGTGGTCGTCTTCGGGCGGCTGGTGCGCGGCGACGGTCCCGCGCGGCCGACCGTGCTCGAGGTCAGCCAGCCGACCGGGCGCGGCACCGAGCTCCGCTTCCGCGCCCCCGGACGCGAGCCGCTCGAGACGCTCTCTCCCTACAAGAGCCAGGTGGTGCGCCTGCGCCGCCGCGGCCTCGTGCCGCCGTACGAGCTGGTGCGCCTCCTGGCGCCGCCGGCGGACGCCTCGGAGGGCGAGCTGCCGCCCGGCGACTTCGTCGAGCACGACCTCGACGACTCCGGCGAGCGGGCGGTGCCGGTCGAGCGGCCGCCGGGCGGCAACCGGGCGAACCTCGTCCTCGGCGTCGTCCGCAACTTCACCGACGCCTACCCGCAGGGGGTCGCCCGCGTGCTGGTGGCGAGCGACCCGGGGCGCGACATGGGGGCGCTCGCCGAGCCGGAGTGCCGGCGCCTCCTCGCCGCGCTCGACCTCGCCGAAGAGATGCGCGTGCCGCTCGAGTGGTTCGCCACCTCGGCGGGCGCCAAGATCGCCATGGACTCCGGCACCGAGAACATGGACTGGATCGCCCGCGTGCTGCGGCGGATCGTCCGCTTCACCGAGGCCGGCGGCGAGATCAACCTGGTGGTGCCGGGGGTCAACGTCGGCGCCCAGCCCTACTGGAACGCCGAGGCGACGATGCTGATGCACACCCGCGGCGTCCTGATCATGACCGCCGACGGCGCGATGGTGCTCACCGGCAAGCAGGCGCTCGACTACTCGGGCGGCGTCTCGGCCGAGGACAACCAGGGGATCGGCGGCTACGAGCGGATCATGGGGCCGAACGGGCAGGCGCAGTACGCCGCCCGCGACCTCGCCCACGCCTGCCGCATCCTGATGGCCTACTACGAGCGCACCTGGGTGGCGCCCGGCGAGCGCTTCCCGCGCCGCCGCCCGACCGTCGACCCGCTCGACCGCAGCGTGTGCAGCTCCCCGCACGGCGGCGACTTCGCGCTGGTCGGCGAGGTGTTCTCCGACGACACCAACCCCGGGCGCAAGAAGCCGTTCGACGTGCGCCGGGTGATGGCCGCCGTCGCCGACCAGGACCGGCCGCCGCTCGAGCGCTGGTACGGCATGGCCGACGCCGAGGTGGCGGTGGTGTGGGACGCCTTCCTGGGCGGCTGGCCGGTGTCGATCGTCGGCTTCGAGTCGCGCCCCGTGCCGCGGCTCGGCTTCCACCCCGCCGACGGCCCCGACCAGTGGACCGCCGGCACCCTGTTCCCCCTGTCGTCGAAGAAGGTGGCCCGCGCGCTCAACGCGGCCTCGGGGCGGCGGCCGATCGTCTTCCTCGCCAACCTCTCCGGCTTCGACGGCTCCCCCGAGTCGATGCGCAAGCTCCAGCTCGAGTACGGCGCCGAGATCGGCCGCGCGGTGGTCAACTTCGACGGCCCGATCGTCTTCTGCGTGATCAGCCGCTACCACGGCGGCGCCTTCGTCGTCTTCTCGAACGCCCTGAACGACAACTTCCAGACCGCCGCGCTCGCCGGCTCCTACGCGTCGGTGATCGGCGGCGCGCCGGCGGCGGCGGTGGTCTTCGCCCGCGAGGTCGACCAGCGCGCCAAGGCCGACCCCCGCGTCGCCGCCCTGGCCGAGGAGGCGGCCGCCGCCGAGGGGCCGGCGGCGGCGCGGCTCAAGAACCGCCTCGAGCAGGTGCTCGCCGAGGTCAAGAGCGAGAAGCTCGGCGAGGTGGCGGCGGAGTTCGACCGCGTCCACGACGTCGAGCGCGCGCGCCGGGTGGGCTCGGTCGACGCGATCGTCGAGCCGGCGCGGCTGCGCCCGTGGCTGATCGAGGCGGTGGAGCGCGGGATGGAACGTGCCGCGAAAACTGTTGTCGCAGACACCGCACGCCGCAAGGGCCGCTAGCCGCCCGCGCCGCCTCCCCTCCACGACCGATTCCTGACCGTTTCCTGACCGTTCGAGACGGTGCAGGCGAAAGACTGCCTTCGATGACCATCGCCGAGCCCACCGCGCCTCCTTGCCCCGAGGCGATCTCCACGCCGCCGCCCGCACCCGCCGCACCCGCCAACGGCAGCCCAACCGCCGCCGGAGAGGGGCACTGGCGCCGGCTGCTCGCCCCCTACAAACGAGCCAGTCGCCGGCGGGCGCTCGGCCAGCTCGCCAACAGCGCGCTGCCCTTCGCGGCGATCTGGGCGCTCGCCGCCTGGAGCTTCCAGGTCTCCTACCTGTGGACGCTGGCGCTCGCCGTCCCCGCCGCCTTCTTCTTCACCCGCCTCTTCATCGTCCAGCACGACTGCGGGCACGGCTCGTTCTTCCGCTCGGCGAAGGCGAACAACGCCCTCGGCGCGGTGCTCGGGGTGGTGACGCTCTTCCCCTACGGCTACTGGCGGCGCACCCACGCCATCCACCACGCGACGAGCGGCAACCTCGACCAGCGCGAATTCGGGGACGTCGACACCCTGACCGTCCGCGAGTACCGCGCGCTCCCCCGCTGGCGGCGCCTCGGCTACCGCCTGTACCGCCACCCGGTGGTGCTCTTCGCCGTCGGGCCGTTCTACCAGTTCGTGCTCAAGCACCGCTTTCCGCTCGACCTCCCTTGGGCGTGGAAGCGCGAGTGGAAGAGCGTGCTGTGGACCAACCTGGGGATCGCCGCCGCGGCCGGCGTGCTCGGCGCCCTGGTCGGCTGGACGACCTTCCTCGCCGTCCACCTGACCATCGTGCTGGTCGCCGGCGCTCTCGGCGTCTGGCTGTTCTACGTCCAGCACCAGTTCGAGGACACCTATTGGGAGGACCAGGAGGCCTGGGACTTCTACCGCGCCGGCGCCCACGGCAGCTCCTTCTACGACCTGCCGCCCATCCTCCACTGGCTGACCGGCAACATCGGCTACCACCACATCCACCACCTGTCGAGCCGCATCCCCAACTACCGGCTGCGCGAGACGTTCGAGGAGAACCCCGAGCTCCAGCGCGTCACCCGGCTCACCCTGCGGGACAGCCTCGCCTGTGCCCGCCTGCGGCTGTGGGACGAGGACGGCCGGCGGATGATCGGCTGGCGCGAGCTGCGCGCGATCGGGAAATCGAGCGGCCCGGACGCCTCGGTGCTCGTGGAGCGGGCGGTGGATCGTGCCGGGCCTGGCGGGCCCGCACAGGACTCACGAGTTCCGCAAATCTAGCCTGCGAGAGCCCGATCCCCCGGCGATCAGGCTGACCGACGGCCGCGACGCGCGGCGAGGACCTTGGCGTCCCGTAGCACGCCGGCATCGAGTCTCAGGGTGACGTTCGTCCTCATCGCCGCAGGGCTCCTGTGCAAGCTTTCACGTGCAGCGCGACGTCAGCGCGGGTGATCCGTCGCCCTCTCGAGGTCGCGGCATAGACTCCCGCCCCTCCCGTCGATCGGACACCCCGTGAACCGAGCCACGCCTCCTCCGCTCCTTGCCTCCGCCCGCCTCCCCGCTTCCCGGCGCCTCTCGGTCGAGGCCACGGCCACGGCGCGCCTCGCCGGGCCGATCGTCGGCGGGCAGCTCGCGGTCACCGGGCTCAACTTCATCGACACGGTGATGGCGGGGCGGCTCGGGGCGGAGGCGCTGGGGGCGGTGGCGGTGGGGGCGAGCGTGTTCGCGACGCTGAGCTTCCTGCCCTTCGGGACGCTCCTGGCGGTGCCGCCGCTCGTCGCCGCGCTGGACGGCGGCGGGCGGCGCGGCGAGGTGGCGCCGTTCGCGCGGCAGGCGCTGTGGGTGGGCTGGGGGATGGCGGCGGCGGTGGCGGTGGCGCTCGCCTTCGCGGCGCGGCCGGCGCTCGTCGCCATCGGCATCCACCCCGACCTCGTGCCGACCACCGTCGGCTACCTCCGCGGCCTCGCCTGGGGGCTGCCGTTCTGGGCCCTCTACCTGGTGCTGCGCTTCACCAGCGAGGGGCTGGGCGCCAGCCGGCCGGCGCTCTACTTCGGCCTGCTCGGCCTGCCGGTCGACGTGCTGGCCAACTGGCTCCTGATGTACGGCGAGTGGGGCTTCCCACGGCTCGGGGCGGCCGGCGCAGGGCACGCCACCAGCGTCGTGTGGGTGGCGCAGACGCTGGCGATGCTGCTCTACGTCGCGCGCCATCCGCGCTACCGCGGGCTCGGCCTCCTCGACCGGCTGGAGCGGCCGGGCCGGGCGGCGATCCGCCGCCTCCTGCGGGTGGGGCTGCCGGCGGGCGGGATGATCTTCGTCGAGGGGAGCATCTTCAGCGCGGCGGCGCTGGTGATGGGAACGCTGGGGCCGACGACGGTGGCGGCGCACCAGGTGGCGATCAACTTCGCGGCGCTGACCTTCATGGTGCCGCTCGGGCTGTCGATGGCGATCAGCGTGCGGGTGGGCCAGGCGGTGGGGCGCGGCGACCCGCGCGCGGTGCGCTTCGCCGCCGGCGTCGGGATGGCGATGGCGCTCGCCTGCCAGGTGGTCTCCGCGGCGGTGATGGCGTTCGCGCCGCGCTCCGTCGCCGGCCTCTACACCGACGACGCGCAGGTGATCGCGCTGGCCGTCGAGCTCCTGCTCCTCGCCGCCCTCTTCCAGCTCTCGGACGGGGTGCAGGCGTCGGCGGCCGGCGCGCTGCGCGGCATCCGCGACACCCGGGTGCCGATGGCGATCGTCGTCGTCGCCTACTGGCTGGTCGGCTTCCCGCTCGGCTACGCGCTCGCCTTCGCCGGCGGATTGGGCGCCCGCGGCCTGTGGATCGGGCTGATCGCCGGGCTGACGGTGGCCGCGGCGCTCCTGGCGGCGCGCTTCCACCGCGTCTCGGCCCGGCCGGAGCGGTGGGCGGAGTGAGCCGGCCGGCGCCCGCCCCTGCCGGCGCTAGGGCCGGTAGTACACCGTCAGCCGCGCCCGCCGCGCCCGCTCCGGAGAGGTGTTGAGGAACAGGCCGTAGACCAGCGTCGAGCCGTCGTCGAGCGGGCGGATCGCCGGGCGGTCCGGCCACAGGGCGCCGTCGACCGGGCAGGGATCGCCCGCGTAGCAGCGGCCGGAGCCGGCGCCACCCTCGGCCTCGTAGCGGTAGCCGCGGTAGGTGGCGCCCGCCGGCAGCACGACGCCGAGCACCTGGCACCCCTCGCCTCCGGTCCACGCGGCGAGCGCGCCGCCGTCGAGGGGCTGCGGGCCGGTGGCGCGGCCGGCGAGGCGGGCGGCGGCGGCGAGGGCGGCGCCGGCGGCGC
>DATABP010000734.1:0-2232 GCA_036259515.1 Thermoanaerobaculia bacterium
CCGCCGCCGGCGACCAGCACCTCGCGGTCCGGCTCGAGGAAGCGCTCGATGCCCTCGAACGGGTCGGTGATCAGGCAGGCGGCGGCGCCGGCGGCCTCGAACACGCGGGTGGCCGGCGAGTGGCCGAAGCGGGCCATGCTCTCGCGGTGCACGTTGAGCACGGCGAGCGGGGTGGCGTTGAACGCGTTGTGGTCGCCGGTGCCGACGTGGCCGAGGAGGCGCACGTTGGGCGGCAGCGGCTTGTCGTCCCAGCCGGCGCCGCCGAGCAGGAACCGGCGGCCGGGCAGCGCCGCCGCCGGGCGCAGGAACATCTCCTCGATGCGTGCCTCGCGGTCGGGCAGCCGGTTGGCGAGGAGGCCGAGGTCGCCGGCGAAACGCGGGTCGGGCGGCGCCGGATGGTGGGTCGAGGGGTCGAGCGCGTTGTAGATCGGCACGCAACGGCGGGCGCCGAGCGCGCGGTAGGCGGCGACCACCGGCGGGCCGCCGCCGTAGGTCAGCACCAGGTCGTAGCGCGGCACGAGCGGCCGGAACGGATCGGCGGGGTCCGCCGCCACCCGCTCGAGGGTCGCCGGGGCGTCGACGTCCCAGAAGACGACGAGACGCCCCGGCCGCCGCTCGTCGAGCACCGCCGCCTCGAGCAGCGCGTCGAAGACGCCGACGCCGGACGCCTTGACGAGGAGGTCCGCGTCGCGCGCCTCGGAGAGCGCCCGGCGCACCCCCGCCTCTCCGGCCGCTCCCGCCTCGGGGTCGACCGGGTAGACCACCACCCGCGCCCACTCCGGGTCGTCCATGTCGCGGTGCTGCTGGCGGCCGTAGGCGTCCGGCTCGTAGAAGGTGACCCGGTGGCCGCGGCCGGCGAGCGCGCGCACCATGCCGCGGTAGTAGGTGGCGGCGCCGTTCCAGTAGGCGGAGACCAGGCTGGAGCCGAAGAAGGCGATCCTCATCCCGGCACCTCGACGGGCCGGCGGGTCTCGGCGCCGGCGGCTGTCTCCGGGGCGGTGGCGCGGGCGCCGCCGGCGTCGAGCGCGGCGAGCACGGCGAAGAGCTCGTCGACGCGGTGGGCGCAGGTGTGGCGCGCCAGCACCGTGTCGCGTCCCTGGCGGGCGATCGCCTGCCACAGGTCGTCGTCGTGGAGCAGCGCGGCGAGCTGGCGGCGCATCGCGGCGCCGTCGGCGGCGAGCAGGAAGTCGCCGGGGCGGAACAGCCCCTCGGCGTCCGGCCAAGGGGCCGACACCAGCGGGATGCCGCAGGCGAGCGCCTCGAAGACGCGGATCGTCGGCACGCCGGGCAGGGTGTCGACGTAGAAGCGGCGCGGCACGTGGACGGTCACCCGGTGGGCGGCGAAGACCTCCGGCACCCGGTGGTTCGGCAGGTAGCCGGCGAAGGTCAGCCCGGCCGCCTCGACCGCGGCGCGGCCCTCGGCCGGGTAGCGCACGCCGTGGACGTGGCCGGAGAGCCTCAGCCGCCGCGCCGGCTCGAACAGGAACTCCGCCAGCTCGGCCGTCCGCTCGTCGTCGCCCCAGTTGCCGATCCACACCAGGTCGTGGCGGCGGGCGGTCTCCGGGCGCGGCCGGAAGACGCGCACGTCGGCCGCCTCGTGCCAGGTCCAGGCGCGGCGCGCCCAGCCGGCGGCGAGGTAGCGCTGGCGCACCGCCTCGCCGAAGGCCAGCACCCCGTCGTAGCCGTCGAGGTCGTAGGCCGCCATCGCCCGCGGGTCGGAGACCGAGCGGTGGTGAGTGTCGTGGAAGAGGAGGCGGTAGCGGCCGCGGGCGGCGCGGTGGGCCCCCAGCGCGGCGACCAGGAGCGGCTCGTTCCACTCGTGGACCAGCACCAGGTCGGCGCCGTCGGTGGCGCGGTCGAGTTCGAGGCGGGGGAGGCGGTAGCGGTGGCTGGTCAGCTCCGGGTAGGCCTCGCGGTAGGCGGCGAGCGCACCGGCGCCCTCCTCGGCGGCGAGGTTGGCGGCGCTCCAGCCGTCCTCCGGCTCGTAGACCTCCACCCGGTGGCCGCGGGCGAGGAGCTCCGTCGCGATGCCGCGCAGGAAGTGGGCGTTGCCGTGGTTCCAGTCGGAGACCAGCGAGTGGCAGAAGAGGACGATCTTCATCGGCGGTCGGGCTTCCGCGGCGAGGGGATCGCTCATCCGGCCATCGCGACCAGGCGTGGCTCCGGCGCCGGCTCGACCGGTGAGGCCGCCGGCCGCCGCCGCCCACGCCGGCACCGTCGTCGCGCGGCGGC
>DATABP010000735.1:0-6069 GCA_036259515.1 Thermoanaerobaculia bacterium
CCGTCGCTCGCCGCGGCGATCCGCTGGGCCGCCGGCGCGGTCGGGGCGCGCGTGCTCCACGTCGAGAACCTCGCCTCGCTGCCGCCCCTCACCCTGGCGGCGGCGCGGCGGGAGGGACTGGCGGTCGTCCTCTCGCTCCACGACTTCGCCGCCTTCTGCCCGCGGCCCCACCTCCTCGAGCGCCCGCACGAGCGCTTCTGCCGGTACAGCCGCGATCCCGAGCGCTGCCGCCGCTGTCTCTCGCAGGACTGGCGGCCGGTCGGTCTCGACGACCAGGGCGAGCGGCGTCGCGCCGAGCACGAGCTGCTCCGCGCCGCCGATCGGCTGGTGTTCCCCTCCGCGTTCCTGCGGCGGACGATCGGCGAGCTGTACGACGGCCTCGACCCGGCGCGCCAGACGGTGATCCCGCCGGCCCTCGACCTGCCGGTGCCGATCCGGCGCCGCCCGCGCGGCGGCGTCCGCCGGATCGCCTTCGTCGGCGGCTCGCGACCCCACAAGGGGGGGCGGCTCCTCGCCGAGATCGTCCGCCACCGCCGGCTGCTCGCCGGCGACGCGGAGGAGTGGGTCGTCTACGGCGGCGGCGGCGACGGCGAGACCCTGCGGCGTCTGCGGAGCCTGGGCGTCCGCGTCCGCGGCTACTACCGCGCGGGGACCCTGCCCTCCCTCCTCGCCGCCGACGGCGCCGACGTGGCGATCCTCCCCTCGATCGTGCCCGAGTCGTACGGGCTGGTCCTCGACGAGTGCTGGCTGGCCGGCTGCCCGGTCGTCGCCTTCGACCTCGGCGCGGTGGGCGAGCGGCTGCGCCAGGGCGGCGGCGGGATCGCCGTTCCGGTCGCGGGCGGCGCGCGCGGTCTCGCCGAAGCGGTGGCCCGGGTCCCAGGGGACGAGGGGCTCCCCGTCCCCGCCGTGCGGCCGTCGTCCACCGACGCCGCCGAGGCCTACCGGCTCCTGTTCGCCGGCCTGGGGGCGGCCGCTTGACCTCGCCGGGGAAGTCGCGCCGGCCGGTGGCCATCAACCTCGGGTTGCTCGTGGTCGCTCTGGGGCTGATGGCGTGGGTGCTGTGGGGCAACCGGGAGCTCGTCGGGGAGGTCCTCCGGCGGCGACCGGACGGCGAGCTCTTCGTCCTCGCCCTCGCCCTGTACCTCACCGGCCTCGTCGCCTCCTTCGGCCGCTGGTACCTCCTCGTCCGCCTCCTGGGCATTCCGCTCGGGCTGTTGCCGGCCCTGCGGCTCGGCTTCGTCGGCAACGTTTTCAACCTGGTGCTGCCGGGATCGGTGGGCGGCGACGTGGTCAAGGCCGCCTACCTCGCGCGCGCCCAGGGGCGGAAGGGCGCGCGGACGACCGCCGCGGTGGCCTCGATCCTCGCCGACCGCCTGCTCGGCATGCTCGGCCTGTTCACCCTGGCCGCCGGGGCCGGCGCGATGCTGTGGGGGGCGGCGGCGAGGCCCGTCCGGCTGCTGATCGTCGCCGTCACCGTCCCGGTCGTGGCCGCGGCGGCGGCGCTCGCGACGCTCGCCTTGCCGGCGCCGCGACGCTGGCTCCAGCCCCTCGTTCCGCGGCGGGGGCGGACGGGCCGGATGGCGGAGGACCTCCTCGAGGTGGCGCGCCGTTACGGTCGCCGGCCGCTCGCCGTCGGGGGCCTCTTCCTCCTCACGCTCCTCGTCCAACTGACTCTGATCCTCGCCTTCCACGCCGTCGGCGGGGCGCTCCTCGGGGCGGCCGCGCCGCCGCTCGAGGAAGACCTGGTCGTCGTTCCGCTGGTGATCTCGTCGACGGCGGTGCCCCTGCCGTTCGCCGCCCTCGGCTTCAGCGAACAGGTCGCCGACACGCTCTTCGATCTCGTCGGCCACGTGGGCGGCGCGGTCACCATGATGGGGTACCGGGCGCTGATCTTCGCCGGCGGGCTCCTCAGCCTGCTCGTCTACTCGTTCTCGGCGGGACGGGTGCACGAGCTGCTCGGGGAGCGGCTCCCGGACGCCCGGCGCACCGACTGAATCAGCTCGGCGCGAACGGTGCCGGCTGCCGGCCGGCGAGGACGGCGACGATCCGCTCGGCGGCCCGGCCGTCGCCGTAGGGATTGGCGGCCCGCGCCATCGCGGCGTGCGCCGCCGGGTCGGCGAGCAGCCGCTCGGCCTGACGGAAGATCTCCTCCTCGTCGGTGCCCACCAGCCGGGCCACTCCAGCCTCGATGCCCTCCGGCCGCTCCGTCGTCTCGCGGAGGACGAGGACCGGGGTGCCGAAGGTGGGCGCCTCCTCCTGGAGACCTCCGCTGTCGGTGATCACCAGCCGGCTGGTCCGCAACCAGCGGACCATCTGCGGGTACTCGGCGGGCGCCACCCGCTCGACGTTGTCGACGCCGTCGAGCACCGTCATGGCGTCGAGGACGTTCGGATTGGGGTGCACCGGGAGCACGAAGCGGAGCTCGGGGAAGCGCTCCGCCAGCCGGCGGACGGCCAGGAGCGCGCGACGCATCGGCACACCGAAGCTCTCCCGCCGATGCGTCGTCACCAGCACCAGCGACCCCCGGTCCTCCCCCAACGGATCGCGCCGGGCCATCCAGTGCAGGGCGTCGACCACGGTGTTGCCGGTGACGTGGATGCGCTCGTCGGCGATCCCTTCGGCGCGCAACGCCGCCGCGCTTCGCGCCGTCGGCGCGAAGTGGTAGCTGGAGACGAGGTCGGTCACCCGGCGGTTCATCTCCTCCGGAAACGGCTGCGCGAGATCGCCCGTTCGCAGGCCGGCCTCGACGTGCGCCAGCGCGACTCCGCGGTGGAACGCCGCGATCGCCGCCGCCAGCACCGTCGTGGTGTCGCCCTGGACCAGCACCACGTCGGGGGCGGTCTCGGCGAGCACTCGATCCAGCCTCTCGATCGCCCGCCCGGCGACCTCGTTCGGCGTCTGCCCCGGGCGCATCAGGTCGAGGTCGACGTCCGGCTCGAGGCCGAACGGCGCCAGCGCCCGGTCGAGCATCTCGCGGTGCTGCGCGGTGGCGCAGAGCACGGTGTCGAACCGTTCGGGCTCCTCGCGGAGGAGGAGGACGACCGGGGCCAGCTTGATCGCCTCCGGTCGCGTTCCGACGACCGCGAGCACCCTCCTCCGGCTCGCCGGCCGCCGCCCGCTCACAACACCCCGGGGCTGAACGCCAGCAGGTTCGGGTGGCGCATCGCCGCCAGGATCTCGTGCTTGCGGTACTTGAGCTCCATCACGATCAGGTCGTGCGGGACCAGGATGGCGAGGGCGTCGGCGCCGCGCGCCACCTGGAGGATGGAGTCGCAGCCGTACTCGGGCACGATGGGGTCGAAGAGGTCGACGTCGAAGCCCTGGTGGCGCAGCTCGGCCACCACCTCGAGCGCCGGGCTCTCGCGGAGGTCGCGGACGTTCGGCTTGTAGGTGGCGCCGAGGCAGACGATGCGCGCGCCGTCGATGCCACGGACGGCGTCGCGGATGCGCTCGGCGGTGCGTCGCGGCATGCCGTCGTTGAGCTCGCGCGCCGTGCGCAGGAGGCCGCTGGCGTCCGGGCAGGCGGCGACCAGGAACCAGGGATCGATCGGGATGCAGTGGCCGCCGACGCCGATCCCCGGGGCCAGGATGTCGACGCGCGGGTGGTGGTTGGCGAGCTCGATCGCCTGCTCGACGTCGATCCCCAGGTGCCGGCAGAGGATCGCGGTCTGGTTGGCGAAGGCGACGTTGACGTCGCGGTAGGAGTTCTCGATCAGCTTGACGAACTCGGCGACCCGCGGCGTCGTCTCCATCAGCTTGCCCTTGACGAAGGTGGCGAAGAGCTCGACCGCCCGCCGCGTCGACCGCTCGTCGACGCCGCCGACGACGCGCGCGTTGTACACCGCCTCGGACATGATGTTGCCGGGCAGGATGCGCTCCGGGCAGTGGGCGAGGAGGAGGTCCTCGCCGACGCGGAGGCCGCTCCGCTCGAGGATCGGGGCGACGAGCTCCTCGGTGGTCAGCGGCGGGATGGTCGACTCCACGACCACCAGGTTGCCGCGCGCCAGCACGGGCACGATCGACTCGCAGGCGGCGCGCAGGGCGCGGAGATCGGGGCTGTGGTCGGCAGGGTCCACAGGCGTCGGCACCGCGATCACGAACGCGTCGGCGGGGACCGGCACGCCGGTGGCGGTGAGGTGGGCCTGCACCGTCGGGTGCCGGAAGAAGGACTCGAAGTCCTCCTTCTCCTCGATCTTCGCCGTGCGCTCGTTGATCTGCCGCACCACCTCCGGGTCGACGTCGACCGCGACGACGGGGACCCCGGCGCGCGCCAGGTGCAGGCAGAGCGGCAGGCCGACGTAGCCGGCGCCGACGACGACGACCCGCTCGAAGCCCGGCTCAGCCGCCATCGTCGACACCGTAGTACTGCCGCTGCCAGGCGATGGTCCGCGCGATGCCCTCCTCGAGGCCGACCGTCTCGTGGTGGTCGAGATCGGCCGCGGCGCGCGCCGCGGTGGTCTTCTTGTCGCGGGTGTTGTGCTTCTCGAGCTCGACGTACTCGACCAGCCGGTCGTCCTTGCCGACGCCGGCCAGGATCATGTCGGAGATCGTCTTGATGTCGTGGTAGTGGGTGCCGGCGATGTTGTACACCGCCCCCGGCTTGAAGCGGTCGCAGATCTGGGCCAGCGTGCGCACGGTGTCGTCGACGTAGGACGAGGTGCGGTGGTGGTCGAGGTACACCCGGTAGGGCAGGTCGTGGAGCGCGGAGTAGACGAACTTGCAGATCACGCTGCGGTACTCGCTGTAGGTCTCGCCCGGCCCGTAGGTGTTGAACAGGCGGACGACGACCGTCTCGGTGCCGTGGACGGCGGCCGAGTTCCGCACCTGGAGCTCGTTGACCCACTTCGAGACGGCGTAGTCGTTCATCTGCTGGATGGGGTGCTCGTCGGGCACCTCCTCGCTCATCACCCCCGGCCAGTCGCCGTAGATCTCCGAGCTCGAGAAGACGACCATGCGGAACCCGCGCTCCTCCTGCAGCCGGATGAGGTTCTTGGTGCCCACCGCGTTGGTGCGCCACAGGGTCTCGTAGAAGTGCTCGCCGTTGATGCGGCCGAACTCGGCCGCGGCGTGGTAGACGAAGTCGAACGCCACGCGGTCGAACACGTCGGCGAGCTGGCGGTGCTCGCCGACGTCGCAGCGGAAGTAGTGGCCGCCGCGCAAACCGTGGTGGTGCGGACGGTCGAGCACCCACACCTCGTGGCCGCGCCGGCGCAGCTCCGCGGTCAACGGGGCGCCCACCGCGCCCAGACCTCCGGTCACCAGGATCTTCACCGAAGCCCTCCTTGCGGATTCACCAGTCGAGTACGAACCAGCGGCCGGTGAGCCGCTGCACGAACGCCTTGAGCAGGATCTTGCCGTAGCCCGGCCCGGCGCGCAGGAACGAGAAGCTGCTCTGCCCCGAGGCGCGCTTCAGGTGCCGGACGTCGACCTCGGCCACCCGCCGGTTGTTGAACCAGGCCTTGAAGGTGATCTCCGGCGAGATCTCGAAGCCGCCGCTCTCCGGCCCGTAGCGGGCGAAGATGCCGCGGTCGAAGACCCGGAAGGCGTTGGTGTAGTCCGACAGCCGGAAGCCGATCAGGAGCCGCGCGACGAGCCGGAAGCAGGCGCTCCAGAAGCGGTAGATCCGCGGCACCGTCTCGTAGTTGCGGCGCGAGCGGTAGCGCGAGCCGATCGACAGCGCGTAACCCTCGTCGCGCACCCGCGCGAGCATCTCGGGGATCTTCGCCACCTCGTCCGAGCCGTCGCCCATGGTCACCGCGATGAAGCGCGCCCGCGCGTGGGCGAGGCCGAAGCGGATGGCGTTGCCCATGCCGCGCGGCGGCGGCTTGGTGAACGCCCGCACCCGCGGCGAGCGCCACATCTGGTCGCGGGCCCGCGCGAAGGTGGCGTCCCGGCTCGCGTCGTCGACGATCAGGATCTCGGCGGCGACGCCGTCGAGCGCGGCGAGCAGGCGCTCGCAGACCAGCGCCACGTTGTCCTCCTCGTTGTAGGCGGGGACGACCACGCTGAGCTCGGGGACCGGCGGCTCGAGCGTCCCGCGCCGCCAGCGGTCGAGAACGGCGAGGAGCC
>DATABP010000736.1:0-4483 GCA_036259515.1 Thermoanaerobaculia bacterium
CGATCACCCGGCCGCGCGCCGGCAGCGGCACCACCATCGCCGAGCGCACCCCCAGCCGCAGGAGCGCCGCCAGGTGGTCGGCGGAGACCCCCGGCGGCGGCTCGTCGTCCACCCGGGCGAGCAGCGTCTCGTCGCCGTCGAGGAGCGCGCGCACCAGCGGCAGGTCGCGGCGGTCGAGCTGCAGCGGGTGGCGGCGCAGGAACTCCTCGCCGCGGGCGTGGCTCACCGGATCGGCGGCGGCCATCGCCACCCGCTCGACCTCGGCGCCGGAGTCGGCGAGGACGTAGAGCACGCACCAGTCGGCCACCCGGCGGGCGGCGAGGTCGGTCAGGCTCTCGACCAGGGTCGCGGCGTCGAGCGTCGAGGTGGCGAGCCGGCCCGCCTCGACGAGCACCGCCTGGCGCTCCTCGGCGACGCGCCGGTCGGTGATGTCGCGCGCCAGCGAGAGCACGGCCTCGATCTCGCCGTCCTCGCCGTGCTCGGGCACCACCCGGGTGTGGAGGAAGCGCGGGCCGGCCGGCGTCGGCAGGCTGAACTCGGCGGTGGTCGGCTCGCCGGTCGCCAGCACCTGGCGGATCGTCCGCTCCCACACCTCGATCAGCTCGGCCGGCGCGTAGTGGCGGGCCTCGGCGAGCGTCTTGCCGAGGAACTCCCGCTTGTCGCGCCCGAGCTGGCGCTCGACCGCCGGGTTGACGTAGAGGTAGCGCAGCTCGCGGTCGAGCCGCACCATCAGGTCCGGCGCGTGCTCGACCAGCGCCCGCACCTCCGACTCGCGGCGGCGCAGCGCCCCCTCGGTGGCCCGCCGCTGTCCCACCTCGCGCCGCGACTGCTCGTAGAGCCGCGCGTTGTCGACCGCCAGCGCGGCGTGGGCGGCGATCTCGCGGGCCAGCGTCAGGTCGTGCTCGTCGTAGCGGCGGCCGGAGCGGTCGGTGGTGGCGAAGGCGATGGCGCCGACGGTGTGGCCGCGGGCGACCAGCGGCAGCACCATCGACGAGCGCGGCCGCAGCCGCTCGAGCACCTCCAGGTGGGCGGCGTCCTGGGCGCTGGCGCGCAGCATCTCGTCCGGGATGTCGCGGGCGAGCACCGCCTCGCCGCTCGCCACCACCGCGCCGGCGCCGGGCGCGCCGAGCTCCGGCGGCGCCAGCTCGAGCAGCCGCCGCACCAGGGGCTCGTGGTCGGGATCGGCGTGCGCCAGGCCGACCCGGCGGAGGCGGCCGTCGTCGAGCACGTAGGTGACGCAGTAGTCGGCGAAGCTCTCGACGCACAGCCGGGCGAGGTCGCTCAGGGCCCGCTCGTCGTCGAGCGAGGAGGTCAGGGTGCGCGCCACCCGCTCGAGCAGGCGGAGCCGCGCCACCGCGGCCTCGGCCTCCGCCTGGCGCAGCTCGAGCTCGGCCGAGCGCTGGCGCAGCTCGTGGAGCGCCAGCCGGGTGCGGCCGCTGATCCAGCTCACCAGGAGCGCGACGGCGGCGAAGATGCCGAGGGCGACGAGGTCCATCCCGCCGTGGTCGGCCAGCCCGCGCCCCGGGGAGAGCAGGAAGAGCTCCGCCGCGGCGACCGAGAGCACCGTCGACGCCAGCCCGGGACCGATGCCGCCGTACGCGGCGGCGACCACCACGGAGACGACGAACAGGAGGAAGGGCAGCCGCCCGCCGGTCAACGGTTCGACGGCGAGGCTCAGCCCGAGCGCCGCGGCGGTGGCGGCGAGCGCCACGCCGTAGCGCACGGGCGCCGGGCGGGCGGTCTCGCCGAAGCGAAGGCGGGACGCGACGATCATGCTCCCCCGATCCGCGCACGGAGGACGGGGAGCAGGAAGACGCCGCCGTCGGTGCCGTCGCGAAAGGGGGCCGAGCTTAGCAGGCCGTGGGAGTTCCGGCGCGCCGCGGGGGCGGCGGGCGCGGGATCACAGCCCGAAGGGCCAGGTCTCCGGCTCGCCGGCCAGCTCGGCGGTGGCGAGCGGCTCGACCGCCCGCGTCTCGTCGAGCCACACCCACTCGTCGAACTGGCGCGGCAGGACGGCCTCGACGTAGTGGCTGGCGAGCTCCGTCTCCGGGCGGTAGATCACCCCGATCATCCGCTCGAGGCGCGGCGGCGCGAGCGCCCGCCGCAACGGCTCGGCGGCGAGGCCGAGGAGGAAGCCGGGGAGGCCGGCGTCGTGGCAGAGGCGCTCGTAGCTCTCCGGGTGCGACGGGCGGACCTTCTTGACCTCCATCGGCGCGTCCCAGGCGGAGGCCGCCGCCACCGTGCCGGCGTGGGTGCCGAAGCCGACCAGGTAGGCGTCGCCGCCGAAGGCGCGGCGGCAGAGCTGGCCGACGTTGTGCTCGCCGCGGCGCCCCATCTCGGTCGCCGAGGCGTCGCCGAGGTGGGAGTTGTGGGCCCAGACGACGGCGCGGGACCCCGGGCCGTGCACGTCGAGCAAGAGGCGCAGGGTGTCGAACATGTGCTGGTCGCGGAGGTTCCAGCTCTCGCGGCCGCCGCGGTACATCACCCGGTAGTAGCGCTCGGCGTTGGCGACCACCCGGGCGTTGCCGAGCGCGTCGGTGAAGCGGTCGCCGTCGGCCTCGGCGGCGTCGATCCCGCGCGCCAGGAGGTCGGCGAGCATGGCGACGGACTCGGCCTCGCAGTCGTCGATCCGGCCGGAGACGGCGGCGCGGCCGTAGCTCGCCGGGTCGTCCTCCCAGGGGCGGAGGCATCCGTAGCGCTCGCGGGCCAGCGCGGCCGCCTCGGCGTCGGTGTCGTCGAGGTAGTCGAGCACGGCGCCGATCGAGCTGTAGAGGCTGTAGAGGTCGAGGCCGTAGAAGGCGACCCGGCGCTCCCGAGGCCGCTCGCGGTTGAGCTCGGCGAGGTCGTCGACGAAACGGCGCACCTCGCGGTTGCGCCACATCCAGGTCGGGAAGCGGGCGAAGGCCCGCCAGTCGCCGCGCCGCGGCCGGCCGGCGTGGCGCACGTGGTCGTCGATGCGCGCCGCGTCCGGCCAGTCGGCCTCGACGGCGACGAAGCGGAAGCCGCGGCGGAGGACGAGCTCGCGGGTGAGCCGGGCGCGGAAGCGGTAGAACTCGGAGGTGCCGTGGGTCGCCTCGCCGAGGAGCACCACGCGGGCGTCGCCGATGCGGTCGAGGAGCGGCGCGAGGTCGGCGCGCTCGAGGTCGTCGAACGGCTCGGCGGCGCGCGCCACGGCGTCGACGGCGGCGGCGTCGCGGCGGGCGGTGCGGTCGAGGGTGGAGGTGGTCATCGCGGGCGCTCCGGCGGCCTCGCGGAGGCGGAGCTTCAACCGCCGTGCCACTCGGCCCTTCCCGAACATCGATCGGATATGGTAATCTCTCAATGTTTCTCAACCGGCGGCGCGCCCCTCCAGGCGACGCTGCGGTCGTCGCGAGGGCCGGCGGAACGGCCCTCCGCGGCGGCGAGACGGTGGCCGGCGGCGGGCGACGCAGGACGCGCGCCGACCGGCCGAAAACGGTGGCGAGGAATTCCTCATTCGTGACTGAAATGTTTTCCCGGGAGCCATTGAGCATGAACCGACACCAGGACCGCGGTCCCCTCTACACCCTGACGCAGGTCGCCGAGCGCACCGGCATCCACCCGATGCTGCTCGACAGCTACCTGCAAACCGCCGCCTGGCGCGTGCCGACGGTGTGGGTCGCGGGCGAGGAGCGATACCCGCGCGAGGCGCTGACCGCGTTCCAGGAGCTCCACGAGGAGGCGCAGGCCGCCTCGGCGCCGGCGCCGGCACGCCCCGAGGGCGACGGCCCGAACTGGGGGCGGCGGCGGCTGCTCAGCATCACCGCGCAGCGCCGCAACGGGGCCTCGCGCGGCGCCGAGACGAACGGCCATGCCGCCGCGGCCGCCCCGCCGGCGCCGGAGCCCGCGCCGGAGCCGGAGCCGATCGAGGAAGTCGTCGAGGCGATCGAGACGGCCGACGAGACCGGCGAGGCCGAAGCGACGGCCGCCGCTCCCCGCCGCCCGACGCGCCCGCTCTTCACCCTGCAGCAGGTCCACGAGCACACCGGCATCCCCTACCCCGCGCTCGCCCTCTACGCCGCCTCCGAGTCGCGCCGCATCCCGGCGGCCGGCGAGCGCTACGCGCCTCTCTACCCGTGGGAGGCGCTCCACGTCTTCTGCGACATCCACCACGAGCGCACCCCCTCCTGGCCGCGGCCCGACCTGGCCGCCGTCCCGCCGGACCCGGAGGAGGACGCGGCGGCGCGCGCGCTGGCGGCGCGGCTCGAGCGGCTGGAGCGGGCGCAATCGCATCTCGCGGCGCAGATCCGCATGCTGATCGAAGAGGACGAGCCCTTCCTCTCGACCACCGTCTCGGCGCTCCACAGCGCCAGCGCGTAGCGAGCGGCCCGGGCGTCCCGCCTCCCCGCCGCCCCGGGAACGGCCCGGAGCGGCGGCGTGTTGTCGCTGGGCGACGCGGCGGAGGCGGTCGGACAATGGCGAAGAAGCGGAAGAAGAGCTCGGGCGGCGGCCCGGCGGCGGCGGC
>DATABP010000737.1:0-4578 GCA_036259515.1 Thermoanaerobaculia bacterium
GCCGAGCGGCTGCTCGGCGGGGTCTGGGTGGTCGGCTCCCTCGACGACGTGCCCGGCGACTTCCAGGGCGTCGCCGTCACACGCGCCGGACGCGTCTGGCGGCCAGGCCTAGGCGAGCTGCGCCAGGCGCCGTCGGGAGGCGCCGAGCGGGTGCTCGAGCAGCGCAACCGGCAGGCCGAGCTGGTGGCCGCATCCGAGCGCGCCGTCCAGGCCGAGACCGCCGCCAAGCGGGAGGTCGACGGCGTCGCCGAGCGCGTCCTCGCGGCCGATCGCGGCCGTGACGAGGCGGAGACCAGGCTCCGGGACGCGGTCCGCGAGGTCGAGGTCGCCAGCGAGGCGATCCGGCGTGCCGAGTGGTTGATCGAGCAGCGCAGCGAGAGTCCCGACGAGGGGCCGGACGCCGTCCGCCGCGCCGAGCTCGCCGCCGAGGTCCGAGCCGAGCGCCGGATGGCCGAGAGCGCGCGCCGCGAGCACCACGAGCGCGTCGAGCGGGCCGAGCGGCTGAGGGCGCGGATCGTCCGCGACAGGGATCTCGCCGCGGTCGCCGACCGCGCGGGGGACGCGCTCGCGTTCGCCGGCGAGGCCGTTGCCGCGCGCGTGACCCTCATCGAGGCCGAGCATGCCGCCGGCGCGGAGGCCGGCGACCGCGTCGCCGCCGAGCTGCGGGCGTGCGCCCATCAGGAGGCCGAGATCCAGCGTGCCCTGCACGACACGGCGGAGCGGGTGACGCGCGCCGAGGTGATCGCCCAGCAGGCGCGCGACCAGGCGGCAGAGGCCACCGGCGAGCTGAAGCAGGTCGCCGACCGTCTCGGCCTCGAGCCCGACCCCGCCGACGAGGCGCTGCCCGACGACCGCCGCGCCGAGCTCGCCGCCCGCATCGACCGTCTCGCCCGCCGGCGCGAGCAGCTCGGGCCGGTCAACCCGCTCGCCGCCAAGGAGTACGAGGAGGCGATCGCCCACGTCGAGGAGCTCGAGGGGCAGCGTCAGGACCTAGAGGGGGCGCTCGCCGAGCTGCAGAGCCTGATCCGCGAGACCGACCGGCGGATCCGCGAGAGCTTCGAGGAGACGTTCGAGGCGGCGGCGAAGAACTTCGAGGAGGTCGTCGCTCACCTCTTCCCGGGCGGTCGCGGCCGCCTGCGGCTCGTTCAGCCCGACCAGGGACCGCGACCGGTGCTCGGCGGCGAGGAGCCGGAGGGCGGCGACGCCCAGGCTGCCGGGGCGACGGAGGACGCGGACGGCGAGCAGGCGACGGCACCGACGGCCGCCGAGCCGGGCGTCGAGGTGGAGGTCACGCCCGCGGGCAAGTCGACGAAGCGCCTGTCGCTGCTCTCCGGCGGCGAGAAGTCGCTCGTCGCGCTGGCGTTCATGTTCGCCGTGTTCCTCGCCCGACCGTGCCCCTTCTACGTGCTCGACGAGGTCGAGGCGGCGCTCGACGACCTCAACGTCGACCGCTTCCTGCAGCTCGTGCGCAAGTACTCGGAGAAGGCGCAGTTCATCGTCGTCACCCACCAGAAGCGGACGATGGACGCCGCCGACCGGATCTACGGCGTGAGCATGGGCGGCGACGGCATCTCACGGGTGGTGTCGCGCCAGCTGCGCGGTACCGCGGGCGAGAACCTGTTCGACCAGGCCGAGCCCGTGCCCTCCGCGCCCGGCCCGGACGCGGCGGCCGGCGCCGCCTAGCCTTCGACGGTTGCCGTGAGCCGAGACTGGAACGAGCTGTTCGTCGTGGACGGCGCGCCGATCGCCGTGGCGGGCGAGGACGTCCCGACCGACGACGAGCCGCGACGCGGGTTCTTCAAGCGGCTGCGCCAGAACATGCGCAAGACCCGCGAGGCGCTCGGAGCGGAGATCCAGGCGACGATGTTCGAGCGGCTCGACGACGAGGCCTTCGAGCGGCTGGAGGAGGCCCTGATCTACGCCGACGTCGGCGCGCCGACGACGGCGTCGATCGTCGAGCGACTCGAGGGCGAGGCCGCCGCCGGGGAGCTCGAGACCGGAGAGGACCTCACGCGGCGGCTGCGCGAGCTGCTCGCCCAGACCGCGACCGTCGCGGACGACGCGATCGACCTGACCGCGAAGCCCACCGTGATCCTGATGGTCGGCGTCAACGGCACGGGCAAGACGACGACGATCGGCAAGGTCGCCTGGCACCTGCGCAACGAGCTCGGGCTGTCGGTGCTGCTCGCCGCCGGGGACACCTTCCGCGCCGCCGCCGCCGAGCAGCTCGAGGTCTGGGCCGAGCGCGCCGACTGCGAGATCGTGCGCGGCAAGGAGGGCTCCGACCCCGGCGCGGTCGTCTTCGACGCGCTCGAGGCGGCCGGCGCGCGCGGCCACGACGTCGTGCTCGTCGACACGGCGGGGCGCCTGCACACCCAGCAGCACCTGATGGACGAGCTCACGAAGGTGCGCAAGGTGATCGCGTCCAAGCTCGACGGCGCGCCCCACCACACCCTGCTCTCGATCGACGCGACCACCGGCCAGAACGGCCTGCGCCAGGCGATGCTGTTCCGCGAGGCGGTGCCGCTCGACGGCATCGTCCTGACCAAGCTCGACGGGACCGCCAAGGGCGGCATCGCGCTCGCCATCGCCCAGGAGCTCGGACTCCCCGTCCACATGATCGGCATCGGCGAGGGCATCGAGGACCTCCGGCCCTTCGATCCCGCCGACTTCGCCGCCGCCATCCTCGAGTAGGCCTCCAGCCCAGGCACCGGCCAGGTGCCACGGGGGTCCGTGGGCGTGAGCCCCCGGCTACCATCACTGGTATGCCTGAGTGGGCCATCTGGGCGATCGTGGCCGGGGCGCTCGCCGTGGGGGAGATCTTCTCGCTGTCGTTCTTCCTCGGGCCGATCGCCGTGGCGGCCGGGCTGGCAGCGCTGGCGGCGCTCGTCGGCGCCGGAGTGGCGGTCCAGCTCGTCGTGTTCATCGTCGCGGCGGTCGCGTCGCTGGCGGTCCTGCGCCCGATCGCCCGGCGGCACCTGCACACGCCGGCCCAGATCCGCACCGGCACCGCCGCTCTCGTCGGCTCGACGGCGGTGGTGATCGACCGGGTGGACGGCAACGGAGGCCAGGTGAAGCTCAGCGGCGAGGTGTGGTCGGCGCGCACCTACGACGAGGACGAGGTGCTCGAGCCGGGACAGCGCGTCCAGGTGATGCAGATCGAGGGCGCCACGGCGCTCGTTTCGGACGGGATATAGGAGGCGGTTGTGGCGACTTTGATCGTGTTGGGCGTCGTTGCCCTGGTGGTGCTCGTGACGATCGCCCAGGGGGTGAGGATCGTGCCTCAGGCGCGAGCCGGGATCGTCGAGCGGCTCGGTCGCTACCAGCGCACGCTCGACGCCGGCCTGGCGCTGATCGTTCCCTACGTCGACCGGGTCAAGCCGCTGATCGACCTCCGCGAGCAGGTCGTGTCGTTCCCGCCACAGCCGGTGATCACCGAGGACAACCTCGTGATCAACATCGACACGGTCATCTACTTCCAGGTCACCGACCCGAAGGCCGCCAGCTACGAGATCGCCGACTACATCGGGGCGATCGAGCAGCTCACCGTCACCACGCTGCGCAACGTGATCGGCGGCATGACCCTCGAGGACACGCTCACCTCGCGCGACAAGGTCTCCGGCGCGCTGCGCATCGTCCTCGACGAGGCCACCGGCCGCTGGGGCATCCGCGTCAACCGCGTCGAGCTCAAGGCGGTCGATCCGCCCGCCTCGATCCAGGAGGCGATGGAGAAGCAGATGCGCGCCGAGCGCGACCGTCGCGCCGCGATCCTCACCGCGGAGGGCTACAAGCAGTCGCAGATCCTCACCGCCGAGGGCGAGAAGCAGAGCGCGATCCTGCGTGCCGAGGGTCAGCGCGAGGCGCAGATCCTCGAGGCCGAGGGGGAGGCGAAGGCGATCGAGACGGTCTTCGGCGCGATCCACCGCGGCGACGCCGACCCGAAGCTGCTCGCCTACCAGTACCTCCAGACCCTGCCGCAGATCGCCGACGGCGAGGCGAGCAAGCTCTGGATCATCCCGAGCCAGTTCACCGAGGCGCTCGACCGCCTCGGCGGGGCGATCCCCGGCCGGTCGGACCCGCCGCCGAAGGACGGAACGCCTCCCGCCGGCCTCTAGCGCCCCACCGGATACCCTCGGCCTGTGTTCGACACGCTCGCAGACCGCCTCCAGGGCGCCCTCGGCGACGTCCGCTCGCGTGGTGCCCTGACCGAGGAGGACGTCGCCAAGGCGATGCGCCAGGTCCGCCTGGCGCTGCTCGAGGCGGACGTCAACTTCAAGGTGGTCAAGCAGTTCACCGCCGCGGTCAAGGAGCGCGCGACGGGCTCGGACGTCCTCGAGTCGCTCAACCCCGGTCAGCAGGTCGTCAAGGTCGTCGCCGACGAGCTGACCGAGCTGATGGGCGGATCCGGGCGCGACCTGGTCTTCTCGAAGAGCGGTCCGACGGCCCGGCGGGCCCCGCGATGCCGCCGCCGGACTGAGCCCCGGGCGCTAGCCTCAGTCGGCCGTGTTCGACACGCTCTCAGAACGCCTCCAGGCCGCCCTCGGCGACGTCCGCTCGCGCGGCAAGCTGACCGAGGAC
>DATABP010000738.1:0-1617 GCA_036259515.1 Thermoanaerobaculia bacterium
GTCCGCCGCGGTGGCCGAGGCGGCCGGCGGCGCGGTGGCCACGGTCGAGGGGCTGCAGGCGGTCATCGGCAGCACCGCGGCGAGGGCGAGGGTGGAGACGGCGGCGGCACGGTGGCGCATCGGGGGGATCCTCCGCGGAAGGTCACGATCGGTTCTCGCACGGGCGAGCGGGCGGCCTCCCGGATACGGGAGCGCCGGCGGCCGGGTTGCGCCCATGGGGCGGCGGGCCGGAGGGTAGCAACAGCGCGACGGCGGGAGGGCTTCCGCCGCGAGATCGACGCCGGCTGTCCACCGATCGCTCCGCGGCGCGTAGTAGAGGGGCAGGAGGTGGAACCCTTGACCCGAATCGCCCGCCGTGCCCCCTGGATGCTGTTCGTCCTGCTCCTCACCCTCGCCGCCGGCGCCGCCGCCCAGGAGCCGCCGGCGGAGGAGACCGCCGTCGCCCTGCCCGCCGAGACCGATCCCGGCGCCGAGACCGACTCGGACGTCGCGACCGACTCCCTCGCGACCGAAGAGGGGCCGGCCGCCGAGGCCGCTCCCGCCGGCGTCGACGAGGCCGCCTGGAGCAGCAACGACACCCGCAACGCCTTCATCCGGCTGCTGAGCCAGCACCCGCCCGAGCTCGGCACCATCCTCGCCCTCGACCCGACGCTGCTCGGCAACGAGGGCTTCCTCGCCGGCTACCCGGAGCTCGCCGCCTTCGTCGCCGAGCACCCCGAGGTGCGGCGCAACCCGAACTTCTACCTCTCCGGCTACGGGATGCCGCGCTCGCGCGACGCGCTCGACGAGCTGTTCGAGATGGCGGCGATCTTCGGCACCTTCCTGGTCGTGGCGCTGGCGCTCGCCTGGCTGGTGCGCACCGTCGTCGAGCAGAAGCGCTGGGGCCGCCTCGCGCGCACCCAGAGCGAGGTGCACAACAAGATCCTCGACCGCTTCGGCTCTTCCGAGGAGCTGCTCGCCTACATCAACACGCCAGCCGGCGCGCGCTTCCTCGAATCGGCGCCGATCCCGGTGCGCGCCGAGCGTTCGCCCGAGGTGTCGAGGTCGCCGGTCGGCCGCGCCATGTGGTCGGTGCAGCTCGGGGTGGTGATCGGCGCCGCGGCGATCGGCATGCTGCTGGTGGGCGCCTGGTACGCCGGCGAGACGGCGCGGGCGCTCTTCGCGCTCGGCGCCATCGCCCTCTGCGTGGGGCTCGGGTTCGTGGGCTCGGCGGCGGTTTCGATCGTGATGAGCCGGCGGCTCGGCCTGTGGCAGCCGGAGCCGCCCGCCGCCGCCGAAGACCGCGGTTTCGCGGCATGATGTCGCCGATGAGCCTCCCCCTCGCCCTCCTCGAACGCACCCTCCCGGCCTCTCGCGATCTCGACGACGTGCGGCCGGCGATCGACGAGGCGGAGTTCGCCGCCTTCTACGAGCGGACGGCGCGGCCGCTGTGGGCCTACCTGGCGCGGGTCACCGCCGACCGCGAGCTGGCCGACGACCTGCTCCAGGAGGCCTACTACCGCTACGTTCGCGCCGGCGCCCGGCACGAGAGCGAGACCCACCGCCGCCGCTCGCTGTTCCAGATCGCCACCAACCTGGCGCGCGACGCCGCCCGCCGCCCGGCGCGACGCAACCCGG
>DATABP010000739.1:0-1782 GCA_036259515.1 Thermoanaerobaculia bacterium
CCGGTGGCGCCGGTGACCAGCACCCATTCGCCGGCCGCCAGCCCGCCCTCGGCGACCAGGTTGGTCCACGCGGTGAGCCCCGCCTCCGGCACCGCCGCCGCCTCGACGAACGACAGCCCCTCCGGGACCCGCATCGCCTGCCCCGCCGGCGCCGCCACCCGCTCGCCGTGGCCGCCGCCGGCGAGGAGGGCCATCGCGCGCTCCCCCGGCGCCCAGCCCTCCACCCCCTCGCCGACCGCCGCCACCATCCCGGCGCACTCCAGCCCCGGCACCTCGCTCTCCCCCGCAGGCACCGGGTAGCGGCCGCGGAGCTGGAGGAGGTCGGCGTGGTTGACGCCGGCGGCGCGGACCTCGATCAGCAGCTCGCCGGGACCGGCGGCGGGCTCGGCCACCTCCCCCACCCGCGGCACGCCGGGGGCGGCCGGATCGTAGGGCAGGAGGGCCTTCATCAGTGCACCGCGACCTCCGGCCGCCCCGCCTCGGCGGGCACCGGGGCTCCCTGGGCGAGCGGGTCGAGTTGGGCGTACTTGGCGTCGAGCAGCTCGTAGACGGCGGCGATCTTCTCCAGCCGCTCGTCGAGGAGCTCGGTCCAGTGGTCGTGGCGGCCGGTCTCGACCGCCAGCCCGCCGATCCGCCACGAGGCGCCGTCGAGGCGGAAGGTCACCTCGCCGGTGGTCAGCTTGCCGGCGAGCACCTCGGCGCCGCGCTCGAGGTAGGCGAGGAGGTCGGCGAGCACGACGCCGGCGAGCGACACCTTGGTCTCCCCCGCCAGGAGCCGCACGCTGCCGGCGATCGGCTCGAAGAAGAGGTCCGTCTCCCCCGCGAGCGCGGCGAGGAAGCGGCAGCCGAGCACCGACTGGCCGGCGTCGCGCAGGGGGACGACCTCGCTCGCCACCTCGGGCTCGGCGCGGTCGAGCCACGGCGCCTTGGGCTCGCCGGTCACCCCGATCCGCCGCAGGAGGCCGGTGACCAGCCCCACCGCGTTCTTGGCCGTCGTGCCGAGGTAGAGCACGTCGCCGTCGAGCGCGCCCTCGACGATCTTCGAGCGCGGCGCGGCGTGGACGATCAGCTCCTCCTCCGCCAGCTCCTTGAGCCGCCGCCGCTTGTCGCGGCCGACGAACGGCGCGCCGGTGGCCTCCATCTCGGCGGCGAGGAGCTGCTTGACCCGCTCGCCGACCGCGGTGGGGTCCGGCCGCAGGCGGTCGATGCGCACCCGGAAGGCCCAGCGCGCGTTGCCCACCTGGTACGGCGCGCCGAGCTCGAAGGGCACGAAGCCGATCGACTCGCGCACCTCCGATCCGGGGGCGATGGCGTGGAAGGCGGCGGAGTCGAAGTCCGGCTCGGGCGGCCGGGCGGTGACGGCGAAGCGGGTGACGCTGGCGGATCCGGACAGAAGACCCATCGGGGCGGAGGCTCCTCGCAGGCTGGTCGGGTCGGGGCGGCGGGCGAAGCCGCCGGGCGGACGTCGGAGGGCCGATGCTACCGGATCGCGGCGGCGAAGGCGGCGCTCCCGGTCACCCGCCGCGCCGGGCGATGCACCCGCGCTTCCGTACATACAGCCTCCGGGCCATCGCGCAATGGTCTCTTTCCTTCGCCCCGCATCCGCTGTAGGCTGACGCCGCCCTTCGCGAGGGACAACCGGAGATGACGGGCGCCGGGAGCGAGCCTCCAAGGCGCCGCCGCTCCACTTCAGCAGGAGAGGGAGGTTCCAACGATGAAGCTCCACCTCGCCGCACGGGGGCCGCGCATCGCCGCCGCGGCCCTCGCCATCGTCGCCGCCCC
>DATABP010000740.1:0-2010 GCA_036259515.1 Thermoanaerobaculia bacterium
GGGGCGGCCTGCTCGACGAGCTCGTCGAGCGACAGGGTGATCTGATCGGTCAGGCCGTTGTCGGCGTGGCGGACGACGCGCACCGTGTTGCCGCGGTCGGTGGCCAGCCCGCCGGCGGCGCCGATCGCCTGGAGCAGCGTCCAGCCGCCGGGGACGCCGTAGGAGCCCGGCTTGGCCACCGCGCCGAGCACGCTGACCGTCTTCGACTGGATCTCCAGCACCTCGACGGTGACGGTGGCGCGGGCGAGGTAGTCGGCCTCCAGCCGCCGCTCGATCTCGGCGGCGAGCTCGGCGGCGGTCAGGCCGGCGGCCGGCACGTCGCCGAGGAGCGGCACCGCCAGCGTGCCGCCGGACGACAGGCGGGCGTCGAGGTCGAGCTCGGTCTCGGCGACCTTCACCTGCACGCGATCCGCCGGCCCCAGCCGGTAGGCGGCCGGGGTGTCGGCGGGGGCGGCGGGCTGCGCGGCGGCGGAGAGCGCGCACGCCGCCGCCCCGAGGGCGAGCAGGCGACGAAGGGCGCGGGGGGAGGTCACTGCCAGATCCAGCTTCCGGTGGTCAGACTCAGGGTGCTCAACACGCTCTCGGTGTCGCGATCGAAGCCGGGCAGGTTCGAGTCGAGCTCCAGCCGCCGGTAACCGAAGTCGTAGCGGAGCCATTCCCTGAATTGATAGGTGCCGATGGCACCGAACGCCAGCGCGTCGTCGAGCCGCGGCGGGACGCCGGCGGCGGCGCCGTAATCGTTCTCGCCGGCCTCGACGAACGCCCGCGCGCTGAAGCGGCTGCCGAAGGGAGCGGACACCTCGGCGCCGTAGCGGGACTCGTCGAAGTGAGTGTAGAGGCCGGAGAACGAGTAGAGGAGCGAACGGCGCCCGTAGAGCCCGACCTCGAAGCGCCAGCCGGGGGTGAGGCCGAGGCGGACGGTGCCCTCGGTGGTCTCGACCGGCGGCAGGAGCGATCCCGGCTCGGGGTCGAACGAGCGGCGCACCACGTCGGCGTCGAGCTCGATGCGGTTGCCGGTCAGGCCGAGCGAGAGGTACGGCGAGGTGCCGGTGGTCGAGAGGTCGCGCGCCGCGTCCGCGAAGTCGGTCTCGTGGCGCTCGACGCCGGCCTCGAGCTCGACCACCTCGCGGGTGGCGAAGCGCAGGCCGGCGCGCGCCCGCTCCTCGCGGCGGTCGAGGAGCTCGAAGGCGGCCGAGCGCGGATCGTCGGGGTCGCCCGGCCGGTTGGCGATCTCGGCGAGCGAGCCGCCGGCGGTCAGCGACAGGCGCGAGGTCAGCCGCAGGGCCGCCTCGGCGCTCACCCGGTCGAGCTCGGCGAGCGCCGGCTCCGGCTCCTCGGAGCTGATCTCGGCCTGCTCCTCGATCCGGTTCGCGGCGGCGGCGACCGTCAGCCGGTTGAGGTCGGCGTAGACGCCGGCGCCGTAGCGGCCGACCAGCTCCCGCCGCTCGGCGAGGTCGGCCCAGTAGACGTACTCGGGCATCGCCTGCGCCACCCAGAAGAGGCGCGGGCCGGTCGGCAGGTAGGCGGTCAGCCCGGCGCCCAGGCTGGCGGTGAGGTCCGAGGCGCCGCCGCCCTCCTCGTCGGCGAAGACGTTCTCCACCCAGGCGAGGTTGCGGACGCCGAAGTAGGGAGCGATCCGCACCGGCCCCAGACGCCAGCGGGCGTCCTCCATCCGCCGCTCGATCTCCTCCTTGGTGACCGGCTCGGCGCCGGCGTCGTCGCCGGGGGCCGTATACTGCGCCGATTGCGCTCCAGTCGTTCCGGCCCACAAGGTCGCGGCCACGGCGAAGGCCGCGCAGGGCATGATTCTCATGAAGGCTCCTGCTGGTGGTTCTCGAGGGACGTGGTGGCGACGGGTGCCGCGATCATAAGGCACCTGCCGGCCACCGCTGCGGCCGTCGTGCTGGCCCTGGCGCTGGCCTGGGCGCCGCTGCCGTTCGGCAGCGTCGAGCCGGGGGCGGAGCTGGCGCTGCGCCTCGCCGCGGCGGCGGCGCTGGCGCTGTCGGCGCT
>DATABP010000741.1:0-2171 GCA_036259515.1 Thermoanaerobaculia bacterium
CCCGCCGCCTCGTCCCGCGCAACGGCCGCCCTCCGGGGCGGCCGTTTCCTTTCCACCGGCACAGGAGCCGGCCCCGTCGCTCTCTCCATCCAGGCCGCCTTGACAGCTCTCGACTACCGCGGTAGAACTACTCCGGTCGTCGAAAACTGAAACCCTCGTCGGCCACCGCCGTAACGAGCGACAGACGAAGGAGCGGACCCCGATGGAAGACACCACCACCCACACCCTCGGCGACCTCCAGCTCGCCATCATGCGCGTCCTCTGGGAGCGCGGCGAGGCGGCGGCGGCCGAGGTGCACGAGGCGCTGCTCGCCGAGCGCGGGCTGGCGCCGACGACGATCGCCACCATGCTGGCGAAGATGGAGAGGAAGGGCGTCGTCGCCCACCGCGCCGAGGGCCGGCGCTTCCTCTACCGGCCGACGGTCAGCGAGCCGCAGGTGCGCCGCTCGATGGTCGGCGAGCTGACCGAGCGGCTGTTCGGCGGCGACCGGGTGGCGCTGGTCAGCCATCTGCTCGCCGAGCACGACCTCGACCCGGCGGAGCTCGCCGAGCTCTTCCGCCTGACCGCCGCCGCCGAGCCGGCCGGCGACGACACCGCAGCAGCACCCACCGCAGTCCGCGACGAGGAGGGACGGCCGTGAGCCAGCCGTGGATCGACATCGCCCTGACCTGGGCGGCGCCCACCGCCGCCTGGATGCTGACCTACCTGCTGCATTCGACGGTGCTGCTCGGCCTCGCCGCGGCGGCCACCCTCGTCCTCCGCGAGCGCCGGCCGGCGCTCCAGGAGGTGGTCTGGAAGTGCGCGCTCGTCGGCGGCATCGCCACCGCGACGCTCCAGCTCGGAGCGGGCTGGACGCCGCTCGCCGGGGCGTGGGAGCTGCCGGGGGTGGCGGAGGTGGAGGCGGCCGCCGACGAACCCCTCCAGCGAGAGGAGAGCACGGGCACGGCGGCGGCGAACGCCAGCCCGGCCATCGACCGCGCCGCAGCGCTCGACGTCGACCGTGAGCCGCTCGCGGTCACCGCCGGCGAGCGCCTCGCCGCCGCGCGCGCGGCGAACGAGGTCGAATCGGCCTCGCTCCCCCTCGTCGAAAGCGCCGCGACGACCGCCACCGGCGGCGCCCTCGGCACCGCGTCCGAAGCCGCCGCGACCTCCCCCGCCCCCGCCTTCTCCGCCTGGCCGCTCCTCGCCGTCGCCGCCTGGCTCGCCTTCGCCGCCGTCTTCGCCGCCCGCCTCGGCGCCGACTACCTGCGGCTCGCCGTCCGCCTGCGCGAGCGCTGGCCGGTCGCCGACGGCGCGGTGGCGGCGCTCTTCGGGCGCCTCCTCGGCCGCAGCGGCCGGCGCCGCCCGGTGAGCCTCTCCGGCAGCGAGCGGCTGCCGGTGCCGATCGCCTGGGGGCTGGCGCGGCCGGAGGTGTCGCTGCCGGCGCGGGTGCTCTCGGACCTCTCGCCGTACCACCAGGAATCGATCCTCGCCCACGAGCTGGCGCACGTGCTGCGCCGCGATCCGGCGTGGCTGGCGGCGGCGCGGGCGATCGAGGCGGCGCTCTTCTTCCAGCCGCTCAACAGGGTGGCGCGGCGCCGGCTCGCCGAGCTGGCCGAGGTCCACTGCGACGACCGTGCGGTCGAGCTGACCGGCAAGCCGCTCGAGCTCGCCCGCTGCCTCACCGAGGTCGCCGCCTGGCGGCTGACCGGCGTCGCGGCGCTGCCGGTGCCGAGCATGGCCTCGGGCTCCTCGCTGGGCCGCCGGGTGCGCCGCCTGGTCGACGGCGAGCGCGGCGAGCGGCTCCCCCGCTGGGTGCGCCCGGCGGCGGCGGTCGCGGTGCTGGCGGTGGCGCTCGCCGCGCCGGGGATCACCCGCGGCAAGCCGACGCCGCAGGAGCCGGCGGACGAGCCGGTGGCGACGGAGCCGATCGGCGAGCCGGCGGCGGCCGCGGCGGCCGAGCCGGACAACGCCGGATGGGTGATCGTCGACGGCGACGACGTCCGCTCCTGGGACGACCTCACTCCCGAGGAGCGGGAGCGGGTGCGCCGCCAGGTGGCGGAGGCCCGCGTCCATGCGCAACGCGCCGGCGTGGAGGCGCGCGAGGCGCTCCGCGCGGCGCTCGACGGCCTGCGCCAGCGGCGCGAGACGCTCGGCGCCGACGGCGGCCGCGAAGCTCTCGAGGCCGCCCG
>DATABP010000742.1:0-2304 GCA_036259515.1 Thermoanaerobaculia bacterium
CCCGGCGCGCGACGGGCTCCCGATCCCGGCCGTCCTGACCTTGCCGGCCGCCGCTTCGCCCGCCCCCGCCGACCCCCTCCCCACCGTCGTCCTGCCGCCGGACGATCCCTGGCACCCCCGCCGCGGCGGCTACCAGCCGCTCGTCGAGCTCCTCGCCGACCGCGGCTACGCGGTGCTCCAGCCGTCGCCGCGCGGCTCGGCGGGGTTCGGGCGGGCCTTCCGCGCCGCCGGCGAGCGGCAGTGGGGCGGGGCGATGCTCGACGACCTCGCCGACGGCGTCGGCTGGATGATCGAGCGGGGGATCGCCGACCCCGACCGTGTGGCGATCGTCGGCTTCGGGTGGGGCGGCTACGCGGCGGTCGCGGCGCTCGCCTTCACGCCCGACCTCTACGCCGCCGGGGTGTCGGTCGACGGGTCGGTGGACCTCGAGGCGCTGGTGCGCGCGAGCCGCGATCCCTGGGCCGCGGCGGTGCTGCGGCGGCGGGTGGGCGATCCCGACCGTTTCGAGGAGCACCGCCGGCTGCGCCGCCACTCGCCGCTCGCCCACGCCGGCGCCATCCGCGCTCCGCTCCTCCGCGTCGACCTCGAGGGCAGCGCCTGGGGCGACCCGGCGGGCTCGGCGCGGCTGGTCGGCGTGCTGCGCGACCTGGGGCGGCCGGTCGAGTCGTTCGCGATGGTGGGGAGCGGCGGACGGCTGGAGGGCGCCGCCGGCGTGGCGGTGGCCGAGGCGGTCGAGCGCTTCCTCGGCGAGCACCTGCGGGCGCTCCCCGGCGCGCCGCCGGCGGTGGCCGGAGCCTCGCCGGCCGCGGACTAAACCGCCGCCGGCGCCGGGCCCTGAAGGCGGCCGGCACCGGCGGCCGGGATGGTCGCCGGATGCGACGGTCTTACGGGTAGTAGCCGCGCACCGTCCGCGCCTCGGCGCCCGGGCGATCGACCTCGACCGCCACCAGCCGGAAGTCGTCGCCCGACGGGTTCGAGGACTGATAGGCGAGGAGATAGCGCGAGCGCATGTCGCTCTCGATCTGCCGCGCCACCGCCGCCACCGCGTCGGCCGAGTCGACGAACCAGGCGCGGCCGCCGGTCTCCCGCGCCAGCCGGCGCAGGAGGCTCCGCTCGTCCTGGTCGCCGCGCGGCAGGCCGAGGGCGATGGTGTAGACGGTGACCCCGGAGCGCCGCGCGTACTCGAGCACCGCCTCGGTCGCCACCTGGTCCGAGCCTTCCTTGCCGTCCGAGAAGAGCAGCACCACCCGCTGCCCCTCGATGCCGTCGAACTGGCGCAGCGCGAAGAGCAGCCCCTCGTGAAGCGCGGTGCCGCCGGCGGCGCGGAGCGCGGTCATGCCGTTGGCGAGGAGCGCGCGGTCGGAGGTGAAGTCCACGGCCAGCCGCGGGAAGCGGTCGAAGGTGATCACCGCCGCGCGGTCCTCGGGGTCGAGGGCGGCGGCGAGGAGGCCGGAGGCGGCGGCGAGCACGCTGTCGAGCGCACCGCTCATCGAGCCCGAGACGTCGAGCGCCACGGCGACGTGGAGCGGCAGGTCGGTCACCCGCTCGAAGCGGGAGATCGCCTGCGGCGCGCCGTCCTCGAGCACCGCGAAGTCCTCGGCGGTGAGGCCGGGGAGGGCGTGGCCGTGGCCGTCGACGACGGCGGTGTAGAGCTCGACGAGGTGGACGTCGACCTCGTCGCCGATCGCCGACGAGCCGACGATCACGCTGTCCTCGGTGCTCCTGCCGTCGGCGAGGCGGGCGACCACGCGCACCGCGGCGGCGCCGTCGACGGCGCCGAGCGGCACCGGGCGGTCGAACGGGGCGCGGTCGACCGCCGCCACCGGCCGGTCGCCGAGGTAGTACTCGACCGCCGCCAGCCGCTGGCCGGAGGGGACCTCCAGCCGGCAGCGCCCGGTCAGCGCCCCGCCGGCCTCCCGCCCGGGCTCCGGCGACACCAGCCGCACCGCGAACCGTTCCTGGCCGGTGTTGAGGGTCATCGTGTCGGTGGCGAGCGGCGCCGACGCGTCGCCGCCCCAGGCCTCGACGGTCAGCTCGCGCACCTCCGCCTCGTCGCCGAGGTCGAGCTCGACGGCGTAGGGTGGCCGCGTCTTGGTCATCACCGGCTCGCCGTCGAGGAGGAAGCGCACCCGCTCGATGCCCTCGCCGCGGACGACGGCGGCGAAGCGGTGGTGGCCGACGAGGATCGGCTGGCGCGGGCGGACGAGCTCGATCGACGGCGGCGGGGGCGCCTCGGGCGCGGGCGCGGCGGCGGACGGCCCGGACAGCGCCTCGAGCGCCGCGTTGATCGCGCCGCCGGCGACC
>DATABP010000743.1:0-2015 GCA_036259515.1 Thermoanaerobaculia bacterium
GATCCGGGCAGCGCCCGGGACGAGGAGGGGACGGAGGCTCGTGCCGCGCTGGCGGCCGGCACCGCCGCCGCCGGGGGGGAGGAGAGGGAGCCCGAACGTCGAGCGGCCGACCCGCAGACCGCGCCGCCGCCCGCCGCAGCCGCCGCCTCCGGCTTCGAGCCGCCTCCCGGGCGCGACCTCGAGATCGTCTTCCAGGTCTCGTCCGCCGTCTTCGACGGCCGCTTCGCCAACGTCCCGTGGCTCCAGGAGCTGCCGGACCCGATCACCAAGCTGGTGTGGGGCAACGCGGCGCTCGTCGCCCCGGCGACCGCCGGCGAGCTCGGCCTCGCCGACGGCGACGAGGTGCTGCTCACCGTCGGCGGCCGGAAGCTCCTGGCGCCGGTGGCGATCCAGCCCGGTCAGGCGGAGCGCACCGTCGCGCTGGCGCTCGGCTACGGCCGCGCCGCCGCCGGCCGGGCGGGGCGCGGCGTCGGCGTCGACGCCTACCGCCTGCGCTCCGCCGCCGCGCCGTGGATCGACCGCGTCGCGCTGCGCGCCACCGGCCGCCGCCGCGAGCTGGTGCGCACCCAGGAGCACTGGGAGATCGAGGGCCGCGACCTGGTGCGCTTCACCGCTCCGGGCGCCGCCCCCGGCTTCCACGGCGCCGAGCACGAGGAGGGCGGCGAGGGTCACGAGGCGGAGGTCGGCGCCCACGAGCTGCCGCAGCTCTGGGAGTCGCCGCCGTTGACCGGCGACTACCAGTGGGGGATGGCGATCGACCTCGCCGCCTGCGTCGGCTGCAACGCCTGCGTCGCCGCGTGCCAGGCGGAGAACAACATCCCGGTGGTCGGTCCCGAGCAGGTGTCGAACGGCCGCGAGATGCACTGGCTGCGCGTCGACCGCTACTACTCGGGCGCGCCCGAGACGCCGGACTTCGCGTTCCTGCCGGTGCCCTGCATGCACTGCGAGAACGCCCCCTGCGAGCAGGTCTGCCCGGTCGCCGCCACGGTGCACGACGCCGAGGGCCTCAACGGGATGACCTACAACCGCTGCATCGGCACCCGCTACTGCTCGAATAACTGCCCCTACAAGGTGCGCCGCTTCAACTTCTTCAACTACACCAAGGACACCCCGGAGATCGTGCAGCTGGCGATGAACCCGGACGTCACCGTGCGCTCGCGCGGGGTGATGGAGAAGTGCACCTACTGCGTGCAGCGGATCAACGAGGCGAAGATGCGGGCGCGGCTCGACGGCGGCCGCCGGGTGGCCGACGGCGAGGTCCAGACCGCCTGCCAGCAGACCTGCCCGGCCGACGCGATCGTCTTCGGCGACGTCTCCGACCCGGCCACCCGGGTGTCGCGGTGGAAGCTCTCGGGGCGCGACTACGTGCTCCTGGGCGAGCTCAACAACCGGCCGCGCACCTCGTACCTGGCGCGCTTCCTCAACCCCAACCCGGAGTGGGAGGCGACGGCGTGAGGGCGGGGCGGAACGGGCGGCCGGCGCGGATCGCCGGGCTGGTCGTCCTCTCGCTGGCCCTCGGCGGCTGCGTGCGCGGCTGCGCCTCGCCGCGCCCGCCGATCCACCTCAACCCGAACATGGACGACCAGCCGCGGGTGAACGCGCTCCAGGGCTCGGACTTCTTCTACGACGGCAAGGCGATGCGGCCGCCGATCGCCGGCACCGTGGCGCGCGAGGACGCGGTCGTCCCCGGCGTCTTCGAGACCGGGCTCGGCGACGCCGGCTTCGCGGCCGCCGTGCCCGCCGCCGCGGCGGACGCCTTCGACGTGCCGCTCGCCGTCCGCGGCGCCGAGCGCTACGCGATCTACTGCGCGCCCTGCCACGGCGACCGCGGCGACGGCCAGGGGATGCTCTTCCACCGCGCCGGGGTGGTCAGCGCCGACCTCCGGATCGAGCGGCTGCGCCAGGTGCCGGACGGGCACCTCTTCGCCGTCATCAGCCGCGGCGTCGGGCTGATGCCGTCCTACGCGGCGCAGGTGCCGCCCGCCGACCGCTGGGCGATCGTCGCCTACATCCGC
>DATABP010000744.1:0-2253 GCA_036259515.1 Thermoanaerobaculia bacterium
CCGCGACGCCTTCCTCGATCTCGAGATGCCGCTCGACGCCGTCCTCGCCAGCCTCGACCTCGCCGCCCTCCACCTCGCGCACGGCCGCACCGCCGAGACCCGCCGCCTCGCCGAGGAGCTCGCCCCGCTGGTCGCCTCCCGCGCCGTCGACCGCGAGGTGCTCGCCGCCCTCCTGGTCTTCCGCGAGGCGGCCCGCCTCGACCGCGCGACGGCGGCGCTGGCCCGCGCCACCGCCGAGGCCCTCCGCCGCCGCCCCCGGCCCGCCGCTCCCCTCCTCCGGCCGTCCTGAGCCCCGCCGGCCCCGGCGGCGCAGCGGCCCGCCAGCGGCTAACATCCGCCGCATGACGCTGACCGTCGCCACCTGGAACGTCAACGGCATCCGCGCGCGGGAGGAGCAGTTCCTCGACTGGCTGGACCGCGACCGGCCGGACGTCGTCTGCCTGCAGGAGATCAAGGCGTCGCCGGAGAAGCTCTCCGAGCGCCTCTGCGAGCTGGCCGGCTACCGCTGCTACTGGCACGGCGCGGGCGGCTACTCGGGGGTGGGGCTCCACGTGCGGGCGGACTGGCGGAGCGGCGAGCCGGCCTACGCCCACCCGCCGTTCGACCTCGAGAACCGCGTCGTCACCGCCGACGTCGGCGACGTGCTGGTCGCCTCGGTCTACGTGCCGAACGGCGGCAAGGACTACCAGGCCAAGCTCGACTTCCTCGCCGCGCTGCGCGACTGGGCGGGCGAGCTGCGGCGGGCGGGCCGCCCGCTCCTCCTCTGCGGCGACCTCAACGTCGCCCGCACCGACAGGGACATCCACCCCAAGGAGCGCAAGCCGATGATCATCGGCACCCGCCCCGAGGAGCGCGAGCTGTTCGAGACGATCCTCGGCGAGGGCGGGCTGGTCGACGTCGGCCGCGCGCTCGACCCGGACAACGACGGGCTCTTCACCTGGTGGGCGCCGTGGCGCAACCTCCGCCAGCGCAACATCGGCTGGCGGATCGACTACGTGCTGGCCAGCGAGGAGCTGGCGAAGACCGCCCGCGAGAGCCGCGTCCTCGCCGAGATCGGCACCTCCGACCACGCTCCGGTGGTCGCCCGCTTCGCCGGCTGAGCGCCTACCCCTCCTCCGGCAGCCAGCCGGCGAGCGCGTGCCGGCCGCCGGCGGCGACGACGGCGCCGTAGACGGCAAGGGCCACGGTGAGCCCCGCCGCCACCACCGTCGCCCGCAGGTACCAGGCGCCGGGGTCGAGCGTCCATGGGAAGTAGAGGCCGAAGAAGAAGACGGCGTGGGTCACCGCCATGGTGAGGAGGCCGCCGCGGACCAGCGCCAGCGTCCAGATGCCGGCGGCGGCGGCGCTCAGCACGACCGTCGCCGGCGCCGGCACGTTGCCGACCACCAGCACCAGCGAGAAGAGGAGCCAGAAGGCGAGCGCCGCCAGCCAGCGCCGGCGCAGCACCGCGTAGAGGAGGACGACGAACACCGTCGACGTCAGCGCGACCACCAGCGCCGAGACGACCGTGCCGGAGAGCTGCAGCAGGAGGCCGCGCCAGCCCTCGAAGGTCGGCGGCGAAGCCGCGTGGAGCGGCACCGGCGAGCCGAGGGAGGCGCTCGCCGCCGCGTTGCGGCCCAGCGCCACGGCCCCCATCGCGGCGCCGGCGAGGACGCCCCACAGCACGTCGCGGCCGACCATCGGATCGGCGAGGTCGCCGGAGAGGAGCCGCGTCCACGACACCAGCCTCTGCGGCCAGCGGCGGCGGACGATCGGCTCGAGCGCAAGGTAGGCGAGGTAGACGAGCATCGCGGCCAGCGTCGAGAACGCCGCCCCCTCGAGCAGCGACAGGAGCTCGACCAGGCTCGCGCTGTGCGGCGCGGCGATCGCCCAGCCGAGGAAGTCGACGACGAAGACGAAGGCGGCGACGCGGAGCGCCCCGCGGCGGTCGCCGCGGCCGAGCCGCAGGTTGCGGCGGGCGAGGACCACCGCGAGCACCGCGACGACGACGTAGAAGAGGCCGATCAGCCAGAAGAAGACGGTCGTCTCCGCGCCGTCGCCGGCCGGGACGTGGCGCGGCCGCGCCCCCGGCTCGACGACCTCGAACCACACCGGCCGGCCGCCGAACGACGCCGCCTCCACCCGCACCACCCCCGCCTCTCCCGCCGGCGCCTCGAAGGAGACGGCGCGGTCGGCGTAGACCGGCGGCCGCCACGCCGGCGCCACCTCGCGCACCGCGGCGGGATCGATCCCGGCGCGCTCGAGCCACGGGCG
>DATABP010000745.1:0-11719 GCA_036259515.1 Thermoanaerobaculia bacterium
GCAGCTCACCGTCGCCGGCGGGGTGTGGATGCAGAACTGCTCGGCGGAGCAGCCGTCGGCGAGGAACAGCGGCTCGACGGGCTGCTCGACGGCGGGCGCCGGGTTCGCGTCGACCGGAGCGTCCGGGGCGGCTTCCGCGGCGGCCGGCGCGGCGACGGCCGGCTCGGGCGCGGCCGGAGCGGTCGCCTCCGCCCACGCGGCGCACGGCACGGCCAGGACGGCGAGGACCACCAGGGCGATTCGCGTCTTCATCGTTCTTCCTCCTGTGGAAGTTGGGGAGGACGCATATCCTAAACTCCTTCCGGCGCCGTGGAAAGGGACTTGCGGCGCGGCGCCGCCGTCGCACAGACTGCGCCGGTCGTCCCGACCCAGGAGCGAGAGCCCATGCGCGCCACTCTTCGTCCGCTCGCCCGAGCGGCGGCCTCCGCCGCCGTCCTCGTCGCCTCAGCCGTTCCCGCCGCCGCCGAGACGCCGGCCGCCGAGGCCGCCGCCGCCGCTCCGCTCCGCGTCGCCGACCTCGGCTGGCTCGCCGGCTCCTGGCGCGGCAGCTCCGGCGAGGCGCCGATCGAAGAGCAGTGGACCGCCCCCGACGACGGCGTGATGGTCGGCGTCTTCCGCTGGGGGCGCGGCGAGGAGATGTACGAGATCCTGCTCCTCGAGGACACCCCCGACGGCGTCGCCCTGCGCATCCGCCACTTCGGGCCGGGGCTCCTCGTCGCCTGGGAGGAGAAGGACGCGCCGGCGGTCTTCCGCCCGGTCGAGCACGGCGACGGCTGGGCGCTCTTCGCCGAGGAGGGCGACGACGAGGAGGCGACGCGGCTCCTCTACCGGCGCGAGGCGGACGGCGGGCTGACCGTGCGGGTGATCGAGAAACGCGGCGGCGAGGACGCGGCGCTCGACTTCGCCTTCCGGCCGCTGGGCGGCTGAGCGACGAACTACAGGAGACCGAGCTCGAGCTGGGCCGCTTCGGAGATCATGTGCCGGTCCCACGGCGGGTCGAAGACGATCTCCACCGTGGCGGCGGCGACGCCGGGGAGCGCCTCGATCTTGTGCCGGACGTCGTCGGCGATCACCGGCCCCATGCCGCAGCCGGGCGCCGTCAGCGTCATCTTCACCCTCACCCGCGCGCCGTCGTCGCCCGGCTCGACCTCGCAGGAGTAGACCAGCCCGAGGTCGACGACGTTGACCGGGATCTCCGGGTCGTAGACGGTGCGCATCTGCGCCCAGACGCGCTCCTCGAGGTCGCCGCCGGCCGCCGCCGCCCGCGCGGCCTCCGCGGCCATCGCCGCCGCCCGGGGGCCGAGCGCGTCGGCGTCCTCGGCGGCGATCCGGAAGAGATTGCCGCGCGCCGAGGCGACGGTGAAGCTGCCGCCGAGCGCCTGGGTCACCCGCACCGCGGTGCCGGCGGGGAGCACCATCTCGATCCCCTCGGGCACCATGCGGGCGGGCGTGTCGCGGGCGAGCGGCAGGACCTCGGACATGCGCCGAGCATAGCGTCCGCCGGCCGCCGCCGGGAAGCCGCGGCGGGGCGAAGTGGTTGAGGAGACACGCGATGAGTCTCGAAACCGCGACCCGCCGCGGCGTCCTGCGCCCGCTCTCGGTGGCGCCGATGATGGACCGCACCGACCGCCACTGCCGCGCCTTCCTGCGGCGGATCACCCGGCGCACCCTGCTCTACACCGAGATGATCACCACCGGCGCCGTCCTCCACGGCGACCGCGAGCGCCTGCTCGGCTTCTCCCCCGAGGAGCGGCCGCTGGCGCTCCAGCTCGGCGGCGACGACCCGGCCGAGCTGGCGCGCGCCGCCGAGATCGCCGCCGCCTGGGGCTACGACGAGGTGAACCTCAACGTGGGCTGCCCCTCCGACCGGGTGCAGAAGGGCCGCTTCGGGGCCTGCCTGATGGCCGAGCCGGAGCGGGTGGCGGCCGGGGTGGCGGCGATGCGCGCCGCCGTCGACCTGCCGGTCACCGTCAAGCACCGCATCGGCATCGACCACGCCGACCGCTACGAGGACATGCTGCGCTTCGTCGCCGTCGTCGCGGCGGCCGGCTGCGACCGCTTCAGCGTCCACGCGCGGAAGGCCTGGCTGTCGGGCCTGTCGCCGAAGGAGAACCGCACCGTGCCGCCGCTCCGCCACGAGGAGGTCCACCGCCTGAAGCGCGAGCTGCCGCATCTGGCGATCGAGATCAACGGCGGCATCCCCAACCTCGCCGCGGCGCGCGAGCACCTCGCCGCCGGCGTCGACGCGGTGATGATCGGCCGCGCCGCCTACGACGATCCCTACCTCCTCGCCACCGCCGACCGCGACCTCTTCGCCGACCCCGCTCCGCCGCCGACCCGCCGCGAGGCGATCGAGTCGTTCCTCCCCTACGTCGAGGAGCGCCTCGCCCAGGGCGACCCGCTCAAGCGCCTCTCCCGGCACCTCCTCGGCCTCTTCGCCCACCGCCCCGGCGCCCGCCCCTGGAGGCGCCACCTCGCCGAGCACGCCCACCTCCCCGGCGCGGGGCCCGAGGTGCTGCTGGCGGCGATGGCGAAGGTGCCGGCGGAGGTGCTCGACGAGCGGCCGGGAGAGGTGGGGGAGGCGGCGCCGGCGGCGCTCGCCCGGGCCGGCTGAGATGCGGCGAGTCCTGCGAGCGACCCGCGGGAGCCGCGGCGGACGCCGATCACCAAGTCGCGGGGCGCTCCACGGCGGCTTCGAGGCGGATGGTCAGCGGCGAGATCTCGAGCCGCAGCGGCGCGCAGCACCACGCCGGCGGGGGCTCCGGGAACGGTCGCCGGAGCTTCCGCGCCGGCGCCGCGCCGGGCGGCCGCCCCGGCCTCGCGAGGGCAGGGCGGTCGCGCTCGTGACCGCCCGCCGCCGGGTCGGCGATTCCCGCCGCTCTCCCGTTCCGCGCCCTCGTCCCGTCGCTCATCGCGTCTCCTCCTCCTTCGGCGCTGCGGCGATCGTGCAAGCAATCGGTTTGCCAGTCACCGTGACCCGCCCGCCGCCGGCCAACCGGGCGCCGGCGGACGCCGAAGCGGCACGCGCTCAGGTCTTTGCGGAGCGGCGTGCGATGGCGCTCGATTTGCAAGTCGGCGCCGGTGCCCGAGCCAGCCGTCCGCGGGCGCGCGTTCCGATCCGTGAGCTCGTTCCGGGGCGTCGAGCGCCCCCACTGGAGCCGACCACGTCATGAGCCGACTCGTTCTCCTGCCGCGCCATCTGCTCACCATCCACCGCCACGCGCAGATCGCCTATCCCGAGGAGTGCTGCGGGGTGATGATGGGCCGCCCGCTGCGCGGCCGCGAGGGAGTGTTCGTCGAGCGGGTGCTCTCGGTGCCGAACGGCCATCCCGACGACCGCCGCCATCGCTTCTCGATCCAGCCCGAGGTGCTGCTCGCGGCGCAGAAGGAGGCGCGGCGGCTGGGCCTCGAGATCGTCGGCTACTACCACTCGCACCCCGACCAGCCGGCGCGACCCAGCGAGCACGACCGCGAGCACGCCTGGCCCGGCCTCTCCTACCTGATCGTCTCGATCTACGACGGCGAGGTCGCCGAGACGCGGAGCTGGCGCCGCCCGGACGAGGCCGCCGACTTCGAGGAGGAGGGGATGGACCACCGGGCGCCGGTCACCGCGGCGTCGTTCCGCGCCGCGGTGTAGGGGAGATCTCCCCGGCCGCCGCCGCGGGCGGCGGCGACGGAGACCGCCTCGCCTTGCTAGGCTGGCCGCCGTGACGACCGCCGCCCCGCCGCCGTTCTCGCCCGCCGAGCTGCGCCGCTACGCCCGCCACCTCATCCTCCCGGAGATCGGGATGGAGGGGCAACGTCGGCTCAAGGCGGCGCGCGTGCTGCTGGTCGGCGCCGGCGGCCTCGGCTCGCCGGCCGGCCTCTACCTCGCCGCCGCCGGCGTCGGCCGCCTCGGCGTCGTCGACTTCGACCGCGTCGACGAGTCGAACCTCCAGCGCCAGGTGCTCTACGGCCAGGGCGACCTCGGCCGCCCGAAGGTGGAGGCGGCGGTGGCGCGGCTCGCCGACCTCAACCCGGAGATCGAGGTCGTCGCCCACCCGCTCCGCCTCGACGCGTCGAACGCCCTCGACCTGGTCGGCCAGTACGACGTGGTCGTCGACGGCAGCGACAACTTCCCCACCCGATACCTGGTCAACGACGCCTGCGTCCTCGCCGGGCGGCCGAACGTCTACGGCTCGATCTTCCGGTTCGAGGGCCAGGTCGCCGTCTTCTGGGGCGCGCGCGGCCCCTGCTACCGCTGCCTCTTCGCCGAGCCGCCGCCGCCGCACATGGTCCCCAACTGCGCCGAGGGCGGGGTGCGGGGCGTGCTGCCGGGGATCGTCGGCGCGCTCCAGGCGAACGAGGCGATCAAGCTGGCGGCGGGGATCGGCGAGCCCCTGATCGGACGGCTGGTGCTGTTCGACGCGCTCAAGCTCTCCTTCCGCGAGCTGCGGCTGGAGAAGGACCCCGCCTGCCCGGTGTGCTCGGAGCAACCCACGGTCACCGAGCTGATCGACTACGAGGCGTTCTGCGGCCTGCCGGCGGCGGGGGAGGGGGGCGGCGGCGAGGCCCCGGGCGGCGGCGAAGGCGACGACGACGATCTGGAGATCGAGCCCGAGACCCTCGCCCGCTGGCTCGCCGAGGGCCGCGCGCTCACCCTCCTCGACGTCCGCACCCCCGAGGAGCACGCCATCGCCCGCCTCGAAGGCGCCGAGCTGATCCCGCTGCCGGAGCTGCCGCGCCGCGTCGCTGAGCTCGCCGGCCGCGGCGCCGTCGTCGCCTACTGCCATCACGGCCCCCGCTCCGAGCGCGCCACCCTCTTCCTCCGCCAGCACGGCGTCGAGGCGATCAACCTCGCCGGCGGCCTCGACGCCTGGAGCCGGCGGGTGGACCCGCGCGTGCCGCGCTACTGAGCGTCGGTCCGCGCCCCCTCACCATCCCAGCGCCCACACGAGCTGCGCCGCCGCCAGCGCGTTGACCGCGGCGTGGAGCCCGTAGGCGAGCCACAGCGAGCCCGAGAACCAGCGCGCCGCGCCGAGCAGCAGCCCGAGCGCCAACACCGCGCTCATGTCGAAGAGGTCGTACTGGGCGTGGACGGCGGCGAAGAGGAGCGAGGTCACGACGATCGCGCCCGTGGGGCCCAGGCGGCCGGCGGCGAGGCCGGGGAGCAGGAAGCCGCGGAAGAGGAGCTCCTCGACCAGCGGCGCGACGAGGACGACGACGAGGAGGAGGCCGGGCAGCCAGCCGGCGGTGCGGTGGAACTCGACCATGAAGTCGGGGAGCGACGGGCGGTCGAGGAGGCGGGCGAGGAGCTCGTAGGCGGCGAGGACGGCGGCGGCGACGACGGTCCACAGGACGATCTGGAGGAAGCGCGGCCGGCGGAGGCCGAGGCTCCGGCGGAGCGGGCCCTTGCGCTCGTCGATCCCCTGCCGCGAATAGCCCCACCAGCCGATCGCCAGCGTGGCGGCGACGGTGAGCGGCGCGGCGGCCGTCGTGCCGATCGTGAACAGCAGCCCCATGCGCTCCTGGAGCGCCCGCATCGGGTCCGCCGCGCCGCCGGCGCGCACCGCCTCGATCATCGCCGGCACGGCCGCCAGGGTCATCGCCAGCGCCTGCACGATGAAGTAGCCGCCGAGCAGGAGGACGCCCCAGAGGAGCGTCATGCCGGGGGTCCAGGGGTGGCCGGCGGCGGGGGCGGAGGAGAGGCTCGCCGGCGGCGCCTCCGCTGCGGCCTCGCCGGTGGCGAGCGGCGCGTCCTCGATCGACATGCGCCGGGAGGCTACCACCCGGGGGCGAGGTCTACGGGTCCGACGGCGCCGCCTCGGCGGCGACCCGCCGGACCAGCTCGCGGGCGGCGCTCGCCAGGTCGCGCTCGCCGGCCAGGTAGGCCGGCCACACCGCCTCGATCGCGCCACGGAAGCGGCCCCACGGCCCGTCCCACAGCCCGGCCTCGAGGTACGGCACGTAGCCGGTCTCGCCGGCCTCGGCGAGGGTGCGGCGGACGGTCTCGCCGGTGGTGTAGAAGAGGACGACGTGCCAGAGGTCGCGCGGCAGCTCGACCCCCAGCTCGTCCGCCGCCCGGCGCAGCGCGGTGGGCAGCGGGTCGCCGCGCCAGCCGGCGGAGACGGTGTGGGACGCCTCGTGGAACACGGTCTCGAGCGCCTGGAGGCCGCGGTTGTCGACCGAGACGAGCAGGTGCCCGCCGGCGGGCGAGCGGAGGATCGAGTTGGCGCCCACCGGCGGCGCGTGGGCGACGACGTCGACGTCGAGCGGCAGGCCGTGCCAGGGTGTGGCGTAGAGGCGCTCGAGCCGCCGGGCCAGCGTCGCCTCGTGCGTCTCGAGCAGCGGCAGGAGGTCGGCGATCCACCGCCGGTTGGCGGCGTCCTGCGCCGGCCAGCGGCAGGCCTCGTAGGCCGGCTGAGCGGCGGCGAGGAGGCCGCGCGTGACGCGCACGACGTCCTTCGTCGCCTGGTCGTCCGGCCCGTCCTCGACGCCGGCCAGCGCCAGCCGCAGCGCGAACTGCTCGTCGTCGCTCCACGAGGTCGGCGAGAGGACCTCGGCGTAGTAGTCGACGGCGCGCTCCCAGCCGGCACGGACGGCCGGCGCCAGCGCGGCGAAGCACTCCGCCTCGCCGCCGGCCCGGAGCGGCTCCGGCTCCCCGCGGCCGCGCGCCCGCCCGGCGACGAGGAGCGCGTCGTGGAGGTTGGTGGCGAGGTCGCTGTGGAAGGCGAAGTGCGCGGTCGCCGCCACCGGCGCCCGTCCGCCCCCCTCCGCCGCGCCCGCCGTCGCCGCCGCACCCGCAGCCAGCAGGGCGGCGAGCGCCGCCGCCCAGCGGATGCTCACGCCGACACCGTCTCCGCCTGTCCGCCCGCGAGGATCCGCCAGCCGATCACCTTGTCGTCGATCTCGCGCAGGCGGTCGGCGAGGAGGCGGCAGAGGAGGCGGAGGAACTCGACGGCGGCGGCGGCGTCCATCGACAGCACCTCGCGGACGCGCGCCTCGTCGAGCGCCAGCACGGTCAGCGGCCCGCCGTGGGCGCGGGCGTCGGCGGAGCGCGGCTCGCCGTCCAGGAGCGACATCTCGCCGAAGAAGTCGCCGCGGTCGAGGATGGCGAGCGCCTCCTCGCCGCCGCCGGGGATGTACTTGCAGATCATCACCCGGCCCTCGAGCACCACGTAGAGCTCCTGGCCCTGGTCGCCCTCCTGGAAGACGTAGGCGTTCTCGGGGAAGCGGCGCTCCTCGGAGAAGGTGGCGAGGGTCACCAGCTCGCGGCGCGACAGGCCCTGCTCGCGGAAGAGGCGGATCTTGTCCGACGACTCCACCTTGACGGCGTCCTGGAGCACCCGCTGCGGGCGGCGCAGGCGGAGGAAGTTCTCGGGCAGGGCGCCGGGGTCGAAGAAGCTCTGGAGCTGCGCGTTCATGCCGCGGAGCTTCTTGGCCAGCGCGTGCCAGAGGGTGGAGTAGAGCGCCACGGCCAGCTCCACGTCGTCGGCGAGCAGGCGCTCGAGCGGCTCGGCCTCGAAGCGCACGAGCTGGAGCGGGGTGACCGCCACCGCGTCGCCGCTGCGGTCGGCGCCGGTGAGGAAGCCGACCTCGCCCAGGAGGTCGCCGCCGCCGCAGGTGCCGAGGCTGAAGGTGCCGTAGCCGGTGGTGCGCTGGACGACGAGGTCGCCGCGGGTGAGGAGGTAGAGGTCGCGCTCCGGGTCGTGGTGGCGGAAGAGGTGGCCGCCGGCGTCGATCACCTCCTCGTCGGCGACCCGGGTGAGCTGGAAGACCTGCTCGTCGGAGAGCCCCGCGAGCACCTTCTGCCGCCGCAGCCGGGCGGCGAGCGCGATGCGGCCGCCCGGCGTCCGCGCCGCCGGCGCCGCGCCCACCGACGGCGCCGAGCGCACCAGCCCCTCCTCCTCGAGGAAGCGCTCGCGCCGCCACTGCAGGCGGTCGAAGGCGACGTGGAGCTGCTCCTGGCGCTCGCGGAAGAGGCGCGCCAGCGCGTGGCTGTCCCAGCCGAGGATCTGGCGCAGCGTGCGCACCCGGCGGCGCAGGCGCTCGGCGGCCTCGGTCTCGGCGTCGTCGACCAGGAGGAAGGCGTGGATGGTGGCGCCGAGCGCCGGCTCGCGGCGGCCGCGCTCGAGCTCGACGCGCCCCAAGAGCTCCGCCGTCTCGCGATCGAACGGGTTCCAGCGCAGCGCCAGCGCCAGCTCCGCCGCCGCCTCGTCGAGCTGCCCGCGGCGGAACTGGATGCGCCCGGCGAGCTTGTGGACCGCCGGGTCCGCCAGCTCCTTGGCGCGCGCCACCTCCAGGCAGTCGAGCGCCTGCGCGTTCTCGCCCTTCTCGGCGTAGAGGTGGGCGAGGCCGAGGAAGTGGGCGCCGTCGATCGCGTCGCGGCGGAGCTGCTCGCGGAGGAGCTCGCCGGGCCGCCGCGGGGCTCCCGTCTCGCGCTCCTCGCGGCGCAGCGCGGCGAGCTCGCCGACCGCCTCCTCGTCGTCCGGCGCGATCGCCAGCGCCGCCTGCAGCAGGTCCGCCGCCTCGGCGAGCAGCCGGCGCTCGCGGAAGGCGCGGGCGAGGCGCACCAGTTGGCTCGCTTCGTGGCGGGAGAGGCCCTGTCTCATCATCGCTCGGCTCGGGAAACGACGAGTTTAGCAGCCCCCGGCGAACGCCGCCGGCCGGGCGGCGGCCAAGTCGCTACGAGAGATGGATTGACATTCCCGGATGGTCTACAATGTCGCCCGCGTGATCGAGCCGAACCTGCTGCGCGGAGAGAGCGCCGACGACGAGGCGCGGGGGATCGCCCTCTGCCGGACCGGCGATTGGGACCGCGGCGTGAGCCTCCTGGCGCGCTGCGCCGCCGAGGGCGTGCGCCTGTCGAGCCACGGCTTCTCCTACCTCGGGTACGGCCTGGCCCACCGCCGCCGGCAGGTGCGCGAGGGGCTGCGGCTGTGCGACCACGCGGTCAAGCTCGAGTTCTACCAGCCGGACAACCAGCTCAACCTGGCGCGCACCCTGGTCCTCGCCGGCGACCGCCGCCGGGCGATGGAGGCGGTGCGCCGCGGGCTGGCGATCGACCGCGAGCACACCGAGCTCCGCGCCCTGGCCGAACAGCTCGGCGAGCGCCGGCCGCCGGTGCTCGGCTTCCTCTCCCGCGGGCACTTCTTGAACGTGCTCCTCGGCCGCATCCGCCACGCGATCAAGAGTTGAGAGCGTGAGCGCGCCGGCGGCTCCGGCGCCACCCTTGCCGGCGCCACCCTTGCAATGCTCGCGGCGCGTATGATGGACGCCCCCGCGGAGCCATGGTCGCCCTCCCCGACATCCTGCTCGAGGTCGAGCGTCTGCAGCAGCCCGACGACGTCACCTGCGGGCCGACCTCGCTGCTCCAGACCTACCGCTACTACGGCCGCGACGGCGACCTCTCCGAGATCATCCGCGGCGTGCGCCGCAACCCGGACGGCGGCACGCTGGCCGTCTACCTCGGGCTGGCGGCGCTGCGCGACGGGCTGGCGGCGACGGTCTACTCGTACAACCTGGCGATCTTCGACCCCACCTGGGAGCGGCTCGCCTGCGACGAGCTCATCGAGCGGCTGGAGCGACGGGCGCGGGTGGTGGAGGGCGAGCGGCTGCGCCGCATCACCCGCGCCTACGCCGACTTCCTGCGCGCCGGCGGCCGCGTGCTCATCCCCGAGCTCGGGCGCAAGCTCCTCGTCGACCTCCTGTCGTCGGGTCGGCCGATCATCACCGGCCTCTCCGCCACCTACCTCTACCGCACGCCGCGCGAGCTCCACGAGGAGTACGACGACGTGCGGGGCTACCCGGTCGGTCACTTCGTGGTGATCTCCGGCTACGATCGCGAGCAGGACCGCTTCATGGTCGTCGACCCCTCGCCGCACACCCCGTACAGCCCCACCGGCGTCTACCCGGTGCCGGCCGAGCGCCTGATGGCCTCCATCCTGCTCGGCGACTCCACCTACGACGCCGTCCTCCTCGTCCTCGATCCGCCCGAGGGCGTCCCTCGTCCCGGGGGCGCGGCATGACCGAGCCTCCCCCTAGTCCCTCGCCCGCCCCGAGCGGGGCGCCGGCGGCGACGGCGACGACGCCGCGCCGGCGCTCGTTCCTGCTCGTCGCCGACACCCCGCTGCCCGAGGCGCTCGCCGGGCTGCCGTCGATGTCGGCCGACCGCTACCTCGAGGGCGTCCCCGGGTCGCTCGAGGAGGGGCTGGTCGTCGTCAACCTCTGCCGCTCGTACCAGTACCTGTCGAAGGGGTACTACGTGTCGCTCCTCGCCGAGGCGCGCCGGCAGCGGGCGCTGCCGACGCTCGAGGACATCGAGGAGACCTCGAACCCCTTCACCTACCTGCGCACGCTCCAGGAGGCGGGGCTCAAGACGATCGACTACTCGGTGCAGGGGACGGTGCCGGGGAAGCGGCGGGTGCTGCCGCGGAGGATCGTGGTCGGCGACAGGGCGATGCTCGAGGGCCTCTCCGGCGAGGCGGGGGTGAAGTTCACGCCGGCGGCGCCGGGCGGCTTCCTCGACGTGACCACCGTCTTCGGCCGCGCCGGCGACCCGCGCTTCCGGCGCGTCTGCGCGGCGATCTGGCGGCTGTACGCCTTTCCACTGCTGCGCGTGCGGCTCTACGAGAACGGCGAGGGCTGGAAGGTGGGCCAGGTGCAGCCGCTGAACCTGCCGCAGGTGGGGCCGGCGGAGGTCGCGGCGCTGGCCGAGAAGCTGGCCAAGGGCGCCGCCGCCCGCGCCGTGCGGCTGCCGGCGCCGCCGCTCGCCCGCCACCGGCTGGCGGTGCTGTGGGACCCGCTCGACCCTACGGCGCCCTCCGACGAGCCGACGCTCGACAAGCTGGCGCGGATCGGCGCCCGCCGCGGGCTGCTGGTCGAGCGCATCGCCAAGACCGACCTCGCCCGCCTCGCCGAGTTCGACGCGCTGTTCATCCGCACCGTCACCGCGATCAACCACTTCTCCTTCACCTTCTCGCAGACGGCGGAGGGGCTGGGCATCCCGGTGATCGACGACACCGGCTCGATCATCAAGTGCTCGAACAAGATCTTCCTCTACGAGCTGTTCCGCCGGAACGGCCTGCCGATGCCGGACACCGCGGTGATCAGCCCCAAGAAGTGGCGCGAGGAGGTGCGGCCGCTGGGGCTGCCGGTGATCCTCAAGGTGCCGGACGGCACCTTCTCGCTGGCGGTCAAGAAGGCGGAGAACGAGGCCGAGCTCGAGGCCCTGACCCGGGACATGTTCAAGCGCTCGCCGCTCCTGATCGCGCAGCGCTTCACCCCCACCGAGTTCGACTGGCGGGTGGGGGTGCTCGAAGGCCAGGTGCTGTGGGTGGCGCGCTACCACATGGCGAAGCGCCACTGGCAGATCGCCAAGCGCTCGGCCGGCGGCACCCGCTTCGGCCGCGTCGAGGCGGTGCCGGCCGCCGACGCCCCGCCCGAGGTGCTGTCGCTGGCGCTGGCCGGCGCGGCGCTGATCGGCGACGGCCTCTACGGCGTCGACATCAAGGAGACCGCCGACGGCCCGGTGCTGATCGAGATCAACGACAACCCGAACCTCGAGGCCGGCTACGAGGACACCGCCGAGCGCGACCGCCCCTACGAGGCGATCCTCGACGCCTTCCAGCGGCGGATCGCGGAGGAGGGGAGGGTGGCGCCGCCGGCGCCGGCGGGCGCGGTGGCCGGCGGCGGCGCCCGGCCGGCCGACGGAGCGGCGCCCGCCGTCGCCGTTCCCGCC
>DATABP010000746.1:0-2082 GCA_036259515.1 Thermoanaerobaculia bacterium
CCCGGCGCGCCGGCCGCGGCGGCGGTCCAGGAGGGCGGGCCGGACCCCGCGGCGGCGGTCGCGGAGGAGGAGGAGGCGCCGGCGCCCGGGCACACCGTCTACGCCACCGCCACCGTGCGCGAACGCGAGGTCGGGGCGGCGACGGCGGCGGTGACCGTCGTCGGCCGCGACGCGATCGAGACCGGCGCGGCGCACACCGTCCTCGACCTCCTGCCGCTCCTCCCGGGCGTCCACGCGGCGACCGCCGGCACCCGCGGCGGGCTCTCCACCCTCCAGCTCCGCGGCGGCGACCCCAACTTCACCCTGGTCCTCCTCGACGGCGTGCCGCTCAACGACGGCACGTACCCGGTCGGCGAGGTGTTCGACGTCGAGGCTCTGCCCCTCGCGGCGATCGAGCGCGTGGAGGTGGTGCGCGGGCCGCTGTCGTCGTTCTACGGCTCGACCGGGCTGGCCGGCGCGGTGAACCTGGTCACCCGCCGCGGCGGCGACGGGCTGGCGGGCAGCCTGGCGGCGGCCGGCGGCGACGCGGAGCTGCGGCGCGGGGCGGCGACGGTGGGGGGCGGCGGCGGCCGCGGCGACCTCTTCCTCGCCGCCGCCCACGACGAGGAGGAGGGGCGGATCGCCGGCGAGCGCTTCGACCTCGACCACCTCCAGGGCTCGGCCGGCTTCGCCTGGAGCGATGCCGCCGACCTGCGCTGGAGCGGCCGCGTCGCCTCGTGGGACGCCGCCGACTACCCGGAGGGCTCGGGCGGACCGCTCCTCGGCACCGGCGAGCTGCGCGCCTCGGAGCACGAGGAGGCGAGCCTCGGGGCCGAGCTGTCGCTCGGCGGCCAGCGGCGGTTACAGCGCTGGACCGCCGGCGCCTCCCGCCACCGCGCCGACCGCGCCAGCCCCGCGATCCCGCCGGCCGTCCCCGCCTCGGTCGAGGCGACGGACTTCTCGCGGCAGCGGCTCGGCTGGGCGATCGCGGCGCAGACCGGACCGGGCTGGACGCTCTCCGCCGGCGCCAGCGTCGAGCGCGAGCGGGGCGAGAACGACAGCCGCTTCCTCCTGCCGCCGGAGCTCGGCGGCGAGATTTCGGGCGCCTACGAGGTCGCCCGCACCTCGGGCGGCGCCTTCGCCGAGCTGGCGGCGGCGCGCGGCACGGCGACGGCGGAGATCGGGCTGCGCGCCGACCTCGTCGAGGGCGGCGGCGAGGAGCTGAGCCCGCGGCTGGGGCTCGCCTGGCGGCCCGGCGGCGGGCGCACCCGCCTCCGCGCCTCGGCCGGCCGCGCCTTCGGGCTGCCGAGCTTCTTCGCGCTCGCCAGTCCGCCGCTCCTGGGCGGCAACCCGCACCTCCGCCCGGAGGAGATGGTCGGCGGCGACGTGGCGGTGGAGCGCGCCTTCGGCGACGCCGCCGAGGTCTCGCTCGGCGCCTTCGTCCACCGCTTCCGCGACCTCGTCGACTTCGACTTCGCCGCCTTCACCCACGTCAACCGCTCGCGCGTCGAGGCGGAGGGGATCGAGGCGGCCTGGCGCTGGGCGCCGGCGCCGGGCTGGCGGCTCTCCGGCGCGGCGACCTGGCAGGAGGTCGAGGACGAGGCGACGGGGCTCCCGCTGCGGCTCCGCCCGCGCTGGAGCGGCGGCGCGCGCCTCGCCTGGCGGCCGGCGGCGTCGCCCGTCGACCTGGCGCTCGACGCCCGTTTCGCGTCGTCGAGCGAGGACGAGCGGGTCGCCGTGCCGGGGCGGCGGCAGCTCGACGGCTACCGGCTCCTCGCGCTCGCCGGCGGGTGGGAGCCGGCCCGCGGCTGGCGGCTCACCGCGCGGGTCGACAACCTGACCGACGAGGAGCACCAGGTCCAGCTCGGCTTCCCCGGCCCCGGGCGCGCCTGGCGGCTCGGCGCCCGCTGGAGCTTCGGCGGCGGCGGCGAGGCGGGCGGGGAGGCGGCGCCGTGAGGCTCTACGGCGGGCTCTTCCTGGCGCTGGCCGTGGCGTTCCTGGCGCTCTTCGGGGTCGCCCGGGCGCTCGACCTGCCGCTCCTCGCCGATCCGGGCGCACGGCTCTCCGCCGCCGGCTCCTGGGGGACCGCCGCGCTCGGCTTCG
>DATABP010000747.1:0-1970 GCA_036259515.1 Thermoanaerobaculia bacterium
CCGGCGCCGGCCCTCCGCGCCACCCTGCTGTCGATGGCCGGCCCCGGTCCCGAGGCGGCGGCCCTCTGCGCCCGCTCCCTCGCGCCGCCCCGCCCCTGGAGCGCCGACCCGGCCGCCGTCGCGCTCCCCGAGGACCAGCTCCACGCCGACGGCTGGTCCGTCCCCGAGCTCGGCCGCGACCTCGTCCCCCGCCGCTGGGCGACCTCGCCCGTGGCCACCCTCCGCTTCGACCGCCCCCTCCCTCCGGGCCGCCACACCCTCCACCTCGTCGCCCACCGCGCGCCCGCGCCGCGCCCGGTCGAGGAGGTCTGCGTCCGGCCGCCCGGCGCCGGGGACGAGAGCTGCTTCGCCGAGCCGGCCGGCCGCTTCGAGATCGCCCTCCCCTTCAACCTCTCCCGTCCCCTGCGTCGCCCCGAAGCCACCCTCCGCCACCCCCTCTGGTCGCCGGCCGCATCCCTCGGCACCGGCGACCGCCGCCGGCTGACCGTCCAGCTCGAGGTCGCCTGGATCGATTCCGATCCGCCGGGGCCGTAGCCGGAGCCGGAGCCGGCGGGCGGGGGGCGGCGGCCCTCTCCCGACGAAGGGCACCCGATCGGCACGAGGACGCGATGGGCTCGCGGACTCCCTCGACGGGGAGGCGGACGCCGCGGCCGCACCGGTGGCCAGGGCCACGAAAAATGCCGACGCCGCGCTGGCACCGGTGGCCAAAGCGACGAAAAATGCGGAAGCCGCGTTCGCACCGGTGGCGAAGGCGACGAAGAAGGCGAACGTCGAGTTCGCACCGGTGGCGAAGGCGACGCGTCGCGCGGAGGTGGCGTTCGCACCCGCTGAGGAGGCGACGGATCGCGTGGGCGTCGCGTTCTCACCCCCGGTGAGGGGAACGCATCGCGCGAACGTCGCACTCCGAGCGGCCGAGAGAGCTTCCACCTCGCCGGCGCTCGAGGAGGCTCGACCCTCGCGCGGCGCGGAGAGAGCTCGTCAGCAGCCCGCTAGCTCGCCTCGTTCTCGTCCTCGCCGCCGCGAAGCCCGAGCAGCCTCTCCACCGCCTCCCGCACCGCCCCCGCGCCGCCCGCCGCCGCGAGCACCACGTCCACCCGCCGCCGCACCGCCTCCACCGCGTCCGCCGGCGCGAACGACAGCGCCACGCGCTCGATCACCTCCAGGTCCGGCACGTCGTCGCCCACGTAGGCCACCCGGTCGGCCGTCGTCCCCTGCGCCGCCAGCAGCTCGTCGAGCGCCTGCCCCTTGTCGTCGCGCCCCTGCACCACCGGGTCGATCCCCAGCTCCGCCGCCCGCCGCGCCACCGCCTCGCTCCGCCGCCCGGAGAGGATGCCGACCCGCAGCCCCGCCCGCCGCGCCGCCTTGATCCCGTACCCGTCGCGGACGTGGAACACCTTGACCTCCTCGCCGCCCGCCGTGTACCACAGCCGCCCGTCGGTCATCACCCCGTCGACGTCGAGGAGCAGCCACTCGACGGCGCGGGCGCGGCGGGCGAGGTCGTCGCGCTCGGTCATGGCGGCAGCTTACGCGACGGGCGACCTACAGCGCGCCGCTCCGCTTGATCTCCAGGTAGCGGTTGAGGAGCGCCACGGGCAGCTCCGCCGGCGGCACCTCGAGCGACAGCACGCCCTGGGCGCGCAGCCGCTCGCGGGCGGTCTCGCGGGCGGCGAGGTAGGCGTGGATCGAGGCGGTGAGGAGGGCCTCGGGGAGGTCCTCCGGCGGCTCGGCGAGGGCGGCGTCGAGGGCGGTCTCGCGCAGGCTGGCGAGGAGCACGAGGTGGCGGGGGCGGAGGAGCGCCAGCGCCGGGGCGAGCTCGGGGTCGTCCTCGTCGCGCAGGTTGGTGACCAGGACGACGAGGGCGCGGCGGCGCTGCACGGCGGCGAGGCGGCGGGCGGCCTCCTGGTAGTCGGGCGGGCGGCGGGTGGCCTCGAGGTCGTAGATCGTCCGCATCACCGCCGGCAGCGCCGCCC
>DATABP010000748.1:0-10570 GCA_036259515.1 Thermoanaerobaculia bacterium
GCGCCGCCGCCTCAGGATGGAGCAGGCTCTCCCACTCCTCGAGCAGGCTCTTGTCGATGCGCTCGACCAGGGTGCGGAAGAAGGCGAGGACGTCGTCGAGCTCCGGCGTGCGGGCGGACTCCGGGACGCTCCGCGCCAGCGTCTTGTAGAGCTGCGAGAGGTAGCGCAGGAGCACGCCCTCGCTCCGCGCCAGCCCGTACTCGCGCACGAAGTCGTGGAACGACCAGTAGCGCTCGAACATCTCGCGGCCCACCGCCTTGGGGTGGAGGTCGCGGCCGCCGACCCAGGGGTGGAGGTCGCGGAAGCCCTCGAAGAGGCCGAGCATGTAGTCGAGGTTCGGCGGCTTCGGATGGCCGACCTCGCGCAGGCGCTCGACCCGCTCCTCGTACGGCACGTCGGCCTCCTTGAGGGCGGCGAGCACGCGCTGCTTCTCCTTCTCGGCCTGCTGGCGGAGGACGGCGTTGGGGTCCTCGAGGATCGACTCGGCGAGCGACAGGGCGTCCGTCGCGTACTCCGGGCTCCCCGGGTCGAGCCGCGCCAGCGCCTCGACGAGGAAGAGCGACAGCGTGTGGTGGAGCGAGAAGTCGATCTGGAGGTCGGGGTCGACGGTCGCCCACAGGTAGGGGGTGCGGACGTCGCGCACCATGCGCACGATGCCGGCGCGGTGGAGGGAGCGGACGAGCACCGCCGCCTCGGAGAGCAGGCGCCGCCTGGTCTCCGGCGGCTCGTGGCTGCGCTCGACGAGCCGGCGGATCGACGCGAAGTTGCGGGCCGCGGGATCGTCGTCCTCGGCGTCGCGCTGGAGGAGCTCCAGCACCATGCCGTGGGTGATCCGGAAGCGGGACTCCAGCGTCTCCGGCTGCCTGGCGATCAGCTCGCGGAAGTGGCGCTCGGTCCACGGCACGTCGCCGGGGCGCGGGGACTTCTTGACCAGCTTCTTCCGCTTCTTGGCGTCGCCGCCCGCCTTCTCCTCGGCGCGGCGGTTGTCGATCACGTGCTCGGGCGCCTGGCAGACCACCCAGCCGCGGTCGTCGAACCCCTTGCGGCCGGCGCGGCCGGCGATCTGCTGGAACTCGCGGACCCCGAGGAGCCCCACCTTCCGCCCGTCGAACTTCGAGAGGCGCGTGAAGACGACGGTGCGGATCGGGACGTTGACCCCGACGCCGAGCGTGTCGGTGCCGCAGATCGCCTGCAGCAGTCCCTGCTGGCTGAGCTGCTCGACGAGGAGGCGGTACTTCGGCAGCAGCCCGGCGTGGTGGACGCCGACCCCGAAGGAGAGGTACCGCCGCAGCTCCTTGCCGTAAGCGGTGTCGAAGCGGAAACCGCCCACCGCCTCGGCGATGCGCCGCTTGCCCTCCTTGTCGGTCAGCGGCATCGAGGTCAGCGCCTGCGCCCGCTCGGCGCACTCGCGCTGGGTGAAGCTGACGACGTAGATCGGCGAACGGCCGGAGGCGACGAGGTCGGCCACCGTCTCGTGGAGCGGCGTCTCGCGGTACTCGAAGTCGAGCGGCACGGGGCGCTCGCCCGAGCGGACGGAGGCGACCGGCACGCCGGTGTCCTCGGCGAGCCGCCGCTCGATCGCGGAGGTGTCGCCGAGGGTCGCCGACATCAGGAGGAAGCGCGTGTTCGGCAACGTCAGGAGCGGCACCTGCCAGGCGACGCCGCGCTCGGGGTCGGCGTAGTAGTGGAACTCGTCCATCACCACGTAGGGCGCGTCGAGCCGCTCGCCCTCGCGGAGCGCCCGGTTCATCAGCACCTCGGCGGTGCAGCAGACGACCGGCGCGTCCGGGTTGATCGCCGCGTCGCCGGTCAGCATCCCCACCCGCTCGGCGCCCAGCTCCTCGCACAGCGCGAAGAACTTCTCGCTCGCCAGCGCCTTGATCGGCGAGGTGTAGAACGAGCGGCGGCCCTCGGCGAGCGCCTTGAAGTGGAGGGCGAGCGCGACCAGCGACTTGCCGGAGCCGGTGGGGGTGGAGAGCACCACGTGCTTGCCGGCGAAGAGCTCGAGCAGCGCCTCCTCCTGCGCCGGGTACGGCTCGAGACCGGTGTCGGCGATCCAGTCGAGGAAGAGGCCGAGCGCCTCGTCGGGGGAGAGCACGCCCGGCTCGGGGACGCGGTCGGCGAGCGCGGGGCGGCCGGGATCGCGCGGCGGGCGGGCGGAGGGCGGGACGGCGGCGAGCCGGGCGGCGGGGAGGTCGCGCTGGGAGAGGAGGTCGGCCATCTCAGCCGGCGTCCTGCGACAGGCCCTGCTCCGGCAGTCCCTGGACGAAGTCGATGCCGAGCTGCTGACAGCGGGCGAGGAGGCGGTCGTCGGCGGTGACCAGCGGCACCTCGTGACGCTCGGCGACGGCGAGGTAGAGGGCGTCGTAGGCCTTGTGCTGGCCGAGCCGGGCGGCCCAGCGGAGGGCGGCGACGCCGAGCGCCCGGTCGATCGGGAGCGATCGGATCGGCAGGTCGAAGAGGTCGCCGATCACCGCCTCGCCGTCCTTCGCCGATCGCCGCCGTTGCGCGACGGAGCGGCGGACCGCCGTGATCGACTCGGGCAGCCACAGGTCGGGCGCGACGAGGTCGACGCCGCCGCGGCTCCAGCCGGCGAAGGCGTCGAGCGCCACTTCGTCGCCGTCGACGGCCGCGCGGATGGCGAGACTGGCGTCAATCGTCAGCACGTCCGCCCACCGGCCACAGCTCCTCCGCCCGCTCCTCGCGCGCCTCGCGGAGCAGCTCGACCGAGTCGAGCGTCGGGTCGACCTCGCCGAGGGCTGCCGCGCGCCGCCGGTTCTGCCGGATGCGCTCGATCGCCGCCACCCGCTCGACACGGGCGCGCTCGGCGTCGCACCGCAACCGATCGAGCTCCTTCTGCACGATTTCGCGCAGCAGGTCCGACAGGCTGCGGTGCTCCTCGGCCGCGATCCGCGTCAGCTCGTGGTGCTGTCGAGGTTCGAGCAGGATTTGCGTGCGGTGCAGTGGCTGACCCATGGCTCCTCCCTTCTCCTTACATCCCCATTACATCACCCTCCCCGCCGGAATTTCCACCCCGCTCCCGATGGTAGATTCCAGTACGGTCCGCCCCTCCGTCCCACCACCCGCGGAGCTCCCATGAAGCCACCCGAGATCGTCCGCCTCACCCCCGGCAAGCGGGTCCTCTACCTGACCAAGGACCCGGTTCTCATCGAGCGCCAGCTCGCCGGCGAGCTCGACCTCCGGATGGCGGACCTCTCGGTCGACGACCTCCTCGACGACATCAACACCGACGCGATGACCCCCGCCTGGGTGTGCTTCTCCCACCGCCCGGAGGACATCGCCCGCGACGCCTACTCCGGGCTGGTCGTCGACGGCCGTCGCCTCTTCCCGCGCGACGCGCTCCGCGACGGCAACTTCGAGGTCATCGTCTCCGGCTACCGCAAGGGCGTCGGCTCGTCGCGCGAGACGGCCACCCAGTGCGAGGTGTGGTCGGGGATCCGGATCGCCGTCGCCGCCTCCTTCGCGCCGATCCACGCCCGCAACAACATCAACCAGGGCCTGCTCATGGGCGACCACGAGACGCTCCGGCGCCTCGAGGCCGGCGAGGGCGTGCCGCTCGACGCGTTCACCGAGGGCCACGACCCGATCACCCGGCTGGTCATCCGCCACGGCGGCCTCTTCCCGTTCTCGAAGGCGCTCGCCGCCGGCGAGATCGAGCTGCCGCAGCCCGACACCGGCCCGCGCCCGATGACGATGGCCGAGAAGCTCCTCGCCCGCCACCTCCTGCCGTCGGCCGGAGCGGACGGCGGAGAGGCCGCCGCCGAGCGCTTCGTCGAGCCCGGCGACGCGGTGGTCGTCTCGGTCGACGGCGGCTACTCGCACGAGTTCACCACCGCGCAGGTCCACTACTTCCTGGAGCAGGAGTACGGCCCGGACTACACGATCCACGACCCGGAGCGCTTCGCCGTCTTCGAGGACCACCTGATCTACGCCGACGACGTGCCGAAGATGCGCGCCTTCACCGACAAGATCGACACCCTGCGCGAGCTCCAGCGCGAGTTCCAGCGCCACGCCGGCACGCAGGACTTCTCGGCCAAGGACCGGGTGTCGCCGGGCATCTGCCACGAGGTGGCTCGCGAGCGCCTGATCGACCCCGGCGACTTCGTCCAGGCCACCGACAGCCACACCTGCATGGGCGGCGTCAACAACGCGCTCGCCTGGGGCGTCGGCGCCACCGAGTACGCCGCGCTGGTCCACAACGGCTTCACCATGGTCGAGGTGCCGGAGTCGATCCGCTTCGAGCTGGTCGGCGAGCTCCCCGCCGGCGTCACCGCCAAGGACCTGATGCTCCACATCCTGCTCGAGCACGCGCGGCCGCAGCGGACGCTCGACCGGGTGATGGAGTTCACCGGCCCGGGCATCGCCAGGATGTCGATGGACGAGCGGGCGACCCTGACCAACATGGCGACCGAGTGCTCGGCGAAGACGGCGATCGTCGTCGCCGACGAGGAGACCTTCCGCTGGCTCGCCCGCTGGCGCCCGGACGCCGACCTCGAGCGCTACCGCCGCCGCGCCGTCGCCCCCGACCCCGACGCCCACTACGCCGGCGGCGTCCACACCATCGACCTCTCCAAGATGCGCCCGATGGTCGCCCACCCCGGCGACCCCGACCGCGGCATCCCCTCCGACCCCACCAACGGCGCCTGGATCGACGAGATCGGCGACGTGGAGATCGACATCGCCTACGGCGGCTCCTGCACGGCGGGGAAGATCGACGACCTCGAGTTCTACCACCAGGTGGTGAAGGAGGCCGTCGACGCCGGGCTGACCGTCCACCCGCGGGTGCGCTTCCTCATCCAGTTCGGCTCCCAGGCGGTCGAGGAGCACTGCCGGCGGCGGGGGATGATCGAGACGTTCGAGCGCGCCGGAGTGCAGCTCATCCAACCCGGCTGCGGCGCCTGCATCGGCTGCGGCCCGGGCGTGTCGGAGGACGCGGACCAGGTGACGATCTCGGCGATCAATCGCAACTACAAGGGCCGCAGCGGTCCGGGGCGCCTGTATCTCGCCTCGCCGCTGACGGTGGCGGCGTCGGCGTTCACCGGGAAGATCACGGCCTACACGGCGGGGATGTTCGCGCGGGAGCTGGTGACGGCGTAGGGTGAGGAGATCAGAACGAGAGGACGAACTTCTCGAAATTCCAGTCGAGGAGCTCCGGCTCGGTCTTCCTTGCGACGTGGATCACGACGTAGACGTCCCTCTTGACGGGCCAACGCGGTTCTTCGTTCCGCAGCTCATGGATGGCGTTGAAGAGCACGACGCCGCCTCCGTCGGGGTGGCGACTGAGCCTGCGGCCCCAATCGAGGTGCATGTGCGCTTCGGGCTGAATCCATAGCTGGCCGCTCCCGAAGCTCGAGTCCGCCATTCCGGTGCCGCTCCGAAAGTAGGGCACGTGCTCACGTGGCGTCTTGTGGGCCACGTGTTCGAAGATTCCGGGATCGTAGGAGCCGGCGATCATGACGCTGTCCTGCTCTTCGGCACGTCGACGCCTGCCGCTTGCAGCTCACCGCAGAGGCGATCGACCTGCTCCGCGTTCTCGCGGACGTAGGAAACGAAGATGTGCGACAAGCAACGTTCTCGCTGAAGCCGTTCGACCTGATGTTAGCAGTCCGGCCTACGCATCAAAACCTCCACCGCGCCGACGCCGACCACGCCTGCTCCCTCGTCGTGAACCTCCCCGCGACCGGCTGGTCCGGCGGCGGGAAGCCGCGGTCGACCACCGTCGCGCCGCGCCGGTCGTAGTCGTGGAAGCTGTACCCGAGGTCGAACGAGAGCTGGGGGAAGTTGTAGCTCAACCCCACCGCGTAGATCGTGGCGTCGCCGCGGAAGAAGGCGGGGTCGACGCGGTTGCCGGGGACGGGGGAGGGCTCCCAGGCGGCGCCGGCGGAGAGGACGAGGGCGTCGGTGACGTCGCCTTCGAGGCCGAGGCGGAGGCTCAGGGTGTCGTCCCAGCCGGAGCGCTGGACGTCGGTGGGGGTGGGGAGGTTGGAGCCGCCGCGCTGCTCGAAGGTCTGGGCGAAGTCGCCCCACGAGGTGAGGACGGCGTCGAGCTCGACGCGGAGCTCCGGATAGGGCGCGAACCAGACGCCGGCGGCGAGCTCGGGGGGAAGCTCCATCGACTGCTCGATGCCCACCGGGCCGCCGAGGAGGGCGCGCAGCTCGTCCTCGAGGTCCGGGAAGACGTCGCGCGGGCTGCGCACCAGCTCGCCCGTGCCCTCGACCTCGACGCCGCTCCGGTAGGTGGCGCCGAAGCCCCACAGCACGTCGCGGTACTGGGCGCCCACGTCCCAGCCGTAGCCGTCGACGTCGCTGTCGGCGTCGAGGAAGATCTCGACCGGCACCGGCTCGGTGAGCGGGAAGGGCGCGAAGCCGAAGCTGGCGTTGGTGCCCTGCTCGATGCCGCCGAAGAGGTAGCGCACGCCGCCGCCGAGGCTCCAGCCGCCGCCGACGTCGACCGCCAGCACCGGGTGCGCCTCCCACAGCTCGACGTCGATCACCCGGCTCTGGAAGCGGCCGGGGAAGCCCACCGGGTCGAAGTCGACGCGGTACCAGTACGGCGCGTCGAGGCCGAAGCCCCAGGCCCACGGGCCGTCGCCGCTCCAGGTCAGGTACGCCGCCGGCGGGAACTGGATCGAGTGGTCGGCGCGGAAGTCCTCGCCGGCGACGTTGAACTCGTCGGTCGAGTTCTCGAAGTCGAGGCCGAGCTGGAGCTCCCAGCCGTCGGTGTGGACGATGCCGGCCGGGTTGTAGCGCAGCGCCGCGGGATCGTCGGCGCGGGCGACGAAGGCGCCGGCCTGGCCGGTGGCGCGGCCGCCGTGGAGGAAGTCCTCGAACCCGGCCCCCGCGGCGGGCGCGGCGAGGGCGAGGGCGGCGAGCACGGCGAGGGCGGCGGCGATCGGGACGGCGGGGCGACGGGGCATCTGGGACTCTCCTGAGAGGGCGAGGGGATCGGGGACGGTGCGAGCGGATCGCGGGCGGCGGCGTCTCATTCGACGGCGACGAGCTCCGGCACGAGGCGGCCGCCGGCGACGGTGAGCACCGCCAGCGTCAGCGGCAGCCGGAAGCGCCGCGGCCCGCAGGAGCCGGGGTTGAGCAGCAGGCACTCGCCGTGCCAGCCGACCTCGGGACGGTGGGAGTGGCCGAAGACGACGAGGCGGAGGTCGCCGAGCGGGGAGGCGAGCGCGTCCTCGCGGCGGTGCGCCATGCGGTAGCCGGCGCCGTCGAGCTCGCCCTCGACCGCCTCCGGCAGCCGCGCGAGCGCGCCCGTCACGTCGACGTTGCCGCGCACCGCGGTGACCGGCGCCAGCTCGCCGAGCCGCGCCAGCACCTCCGGCGCACCGACGTCGCCGGCGTGGAGGATGGCGTCGCAGCCGGCGAGGAGCGGCGGCACCTCCGCTCGCAGCAGCCCGTGCGTGTCCGACACCACCCCCACCCGCATGGCGCGGGATCTTACCCGTCCCCGCGCACGGGACCTCCTCCCCGCCCGCCGCCGTGGTATCCTCCGCACCTCTCACCGCCCCGAAGCCCCGCGATGATCGTCGAGAAGCGCCAGACCGAAGGCTTTACGCTGCTCCTCGTCGAGGGCGTGATCAAGCTCGGCGAGAGCGCCCAGTTCTTCGCCCAAGCGCTCGAGCGCGCGCTCGACGAGGACGCCGGCCACGTGATGGTCGACTTCTCGAAGATCAACGCCATCGACTCGACCGGCATCGGCGAGCTGGTCGGCTACCTGGTGCGCTTCCGCGACCAGGGGCGGAAGTTGATCCTGGTCAACCCGTCGCAGCGCATCAGCCGCCTGCTCGAGGTGGCGCAGCTCGCCCGCGAGTTCCCGATCTACCCGACGGTCGACGACGCGATGCGCGCCGAGCGCGGCCGCCCCGGCGCCGCGTCGCGCGCCTGAGCCGCTTGCGGCCCGTCCTCGCCGCCGCCGTCCTCGCCCCGCTGGCGCTCGCTCTCGCCGCCGGCGGCTGCCGCTCGCTCGCCGCGGAGGGCGGCCCCTTCCGCCGCGTGCGGCCGACCGTCGCCTTCGAGATGATCCTCGACTCCCCGGACCTGCCGATCCTCGACCTCCGGCCGGCCGACGAGCACCACGGCCCGCTCGGCCACCTGGAGGGCGCCCGCAGCTTCCCGCTCGCCGACCTGCCGCGCCGCTACCTCGAGATCCTGGAGCTGCGCGACGAGACCTTCCTCGTCTACTGCCGCGCCGACGAGTGCGAGCCCCAGGCGATGGACTTCCTCGGCGCCCACGGGTTCGAGGACGCGATGCTGATCGACGGCGGCATCGAGGCGTGGATCGCCGAGGGCTTCCAGACCGTCGGCGCCGGCGCCCCGCCCGAGCACGTCGACGAGCCGCCGGCGCGGCGGCCGGCGATCGAGATGCGGTAGCGGGCCGGGAGGTGGCGCTCGGATGAGAGCTCGAACGTGGCTCACCTTCGTCGCCGCGACCGTCGCGGCGGCCACCGCCGTCGCCCAGCCGACCGGGTCCGGCGCGCGCCAGGCGGCGCAGGCGCTGATGACGGCGCATCCCGAGGCGCGGTGGCTGGCGGACGGTCGCCTCGCCCACCGTTCGTCGGTCGACGGCACCTACCGCGCGCTCGACCCGCGGAACGGCGGCGAGCGGCCGCTCGAGCGGCTGCCGCCGGTGGTCGAGCGGCGGGTGGTGCGGCGCGGCCTGTTCGCGCATCTCCCGCCGGTCCTCGAGGTGCCGTCGCCGGACGGAGCCTGGTTGGCGGGAACGGCGGCCGGCGACCTGTGGGTGCGTTCGGCCGACGACCGCCGGCGCCTGCGCCTCACCGGCGACGGCTCGCCCGAGCGTTCGTACGACGTCGCGGGCGCCCTGTGGTCTCCGGACGGCCGCCGCGTCGCCGTCCGCCGGATCGACGGTCGCGGCGTCCCCACCGTGCCGATCGTTCGCTGGAGCGAGCCCGGCCAGCCGGTCGAGCGTCTCGCCTACAGCCGGGTCGGCGAGCCGGTTCCGCGGGTGGATCTCGTCGTCGTCGACGCGCGGGGCGGTGGCGTCGTCGAGGTGGACGTGGGCGACGGCGGCGAGCCGTACCTCCACGCCGCCGGCTGGTCGCCGGACGGGGAACGGCTCTACGTGCTGCGGATGACCCGCCTGATGGACCGGCTGGACCTCCTCGCCGTCGACGCCGCCACCGGCCAGGCGCACACCGTCCTCTCCGAGACGTCGAGCACCTTCATCGGCGGCCTCCCGTTCCTGCATGGCTACGAGGACGCGCTCGCGCGACTCCGTCTCGTCGTGCCGCTCGGCGACGGCGAGCGGTTGGTGTGGACCTCCGAGCGCGACGGCTGGCGCCGTCTCTACCTCTACGACCTCGCAGGCCGGCTGCTCGCGCCGCTCACGCCGGAGGGCTCCGAGATCGTCCGGCTCGAAGCGGTCGACGAGGAGGGGGGCTGGCTCTACTACACCGCGCGGCCCGATCCGCGGCGGCCCTACGATCAGGCGCTGCTGCGGGTGCGGCTCGACGGGGGGTCGCCCCAGCGGCTGGTCGACGGCCCGTTCTTCGACGAGGTGTCCTTCGCGCCCGGCGGCGGGTCCTTCTGGGTGCTGCGCAGCGGTCGGCGGGAGCTGCCGGTCGCCGAGCTGCGGCGCGCGAGCGGCGAGCTGGTCCGCGCCTTCTGGTCGCCCGATCCGCGGCTCGTCGAGCGCGCCCGGCTGCCGGCGCCGGAGGAGTTCGTGGTCGCCGCCGCCGACGGCGAGACGCCGCTCCACGGCCTCCTCTACACGCCGCGCGACTTCGATCCGCGGCGCCGCTACCCGGTGATCGACCATCTCTACGCCGGCCCGCACACGATCCACGTGCCCCGGACGATGCGGGAGAGGCTGTTCTGGGCCGCCCAGGACCTCGCCGACCAGGGCTACGTCGTCGTCCTCGTCGACGCGCGCGGCACTCCCGGCCGCGGCAAGGCCTTCCAGGACGCCACCCACGGGCGGATCGGGGAGATCGAGATCGCCGATCACGCGGCGGCGATCCGCGGGCTGGCGGCGGAGCGCCCGTTCATGGACCTCGACCGGGTGGGCGTCGTCGGCCACTCGTGGGGCGGCTACTTCGCGATCCGGGCGCTGCTCCTCGAGCCGTCGCTGTTCCGTGCGGCGGTGGCCACCGCGCCGGCGGTCGATCTCGACCGCTTCCGCGTCGCCATCGAGCCGTACATGGGCTGCCTCCCGGCGGCGTGTCCCGAGGCCTACGCCCGGGGCTCCAACACGGCGCTCGCCGAGCGCCTGGAGGGCGCGCTGCTCCTCCTGCACGGCACCGCCGACGACGACGTGCCGCTCGGCGAGACGATGGCGATGATCGCGGCGCTCGTCCGGGCCGGCAAGCCGTACGACCTCGCCCTCTTCCCCGGCGCCCACCACGTCCCGCAGATGGAGCACGGACCGTTCTGGCGTCGCATGACGTGGCGCCACCTGGCGGCCCACCTGCGGCCGGAGGTGGCGGTGCGCTCTCAGCGGCGCTGACGGGCGCGCGACGCCGCCAGCAGGCGCGCCGCCAGCGCGGCGTCCCCCGCCGCGCGGGCGGCGGCGATCGCCCGC
>DATABP010000749.1:0-4043 GCA_036259515.1 Thermoanaerobaculia bacterium
GTGGAGTCGGAGCCGGGGGAGGGGGCGACGTTTCGGGTGTGGTTGCCGGGGGTGGAGGCGGGGGGAGGTGGCGGATGAGGGGGAGTGCCCCGCGCCCGCTCCGATCGGTCAGCCCCGGACCAAAGGGGGTGGGAGAAAAACGGCCACTTCGGTGGTGGATCGGAGGGCTCCCGAATCTGCCAGGATGCGTCGACCGAGGGGAGACCAGATGAGTCAGGGAGAGATGCTGCTGCGGACCTGGCGGCGGCTGTCCGGGGTGCCGGGGGGGAAGTGGGTGTTCTCGAAGCTGGTGGGGTGGAAGGCGCCGTACACCGGGTCGGTGCGGCCGCGGGTGGAGGTGCTGGAGCCGGGGTACTGCCGGGTGACCATCCGCGAGCGGCGGGCGCTGCGCAACCCGTTCCGCTCCATCCACGCGGTCGCCCTCCTCAACGTCGCCGAGGCCGCCTCCGGCCTCGCCACCCTCACCGCGCTCCCTCCCGACGTCCGCGGCATCATCACCCGCCTGGAGATCGACTTCGCCAGGAAGGCCCGCGGCCGCGTCGCCGCCGAGTGCCGCACCACGCCGCCCCCCTCGGTCGCCGAGCCCACCCCCCACGTCGCCGAGGTCGCCCTCCTCGACGCCACCGGCGCCCAGATCGCCACCGCCCGAGCCACCTGGACCCTGGCCCCCGCCCGCACCTGAAGCTTCAGTTGAGGTTGCAGTTGAAGTTTTTCGCCCCCACTCCCAGCGGGTGAGGTCTCGCCGCCCCCGCGGTCGCGGGCCCTCGGCACCCTCTCTCCGCCCGCCGCCGCCCTATCTCGGCACCTCCCCCAAGATCTCCCCGTCCTCCCCCAGCTCCGGATACCCCACCCCCGCCCGCCGGCACCGCTCCGCCAGCTCCGGATACGCCCACTCGAAGAGCGTCGTCCGGTACGTCGCCTCGTCCAGTCGCCGCCGCGCGTACATCCCGGCGGCCTCGCGCTGGCGCGCCGCCTCGAAGAGGATCAGCGCCGCCGCCACCGACACGTTCAGCGAGGCGACCATCCCCCGCATCGGCACCACCACCCAGCCGTCCGCCCGTGCCGCCGCCTCCGCGCTGACGCCGTCCTTCTCCTGGCCGAGGAGGATCGCGGTCGGCCGCGTGTAGTCCGCCGCGCGGTAGTCGATCCCGCCGTCGTCGAGGTGCGCCGCCAGCACCTGGAGGCCGTGCTCGCGCAGCGCGTCGAACGCCTCGTGGACCGCGGCGTGGGTGCGCACCCGCATCCAGCGCCTGGTCCCCTGGGCGACGGCGTCGGCGACCGGCAGCGTGGCGTCGGGGGTGATCGCGTGCGCGGCGAAGACCCCGACCGCGTCGGCGCTGCGCACGATCGCCGAGAAGTTGTGCGGCTTGTGGACGTTCTCCAGCACCACCGTCAGGTCCGGCTGGCGGCGGTCGAGGACCTCGACCAGGCGGCGGAAGCGGCGCGGGGTCATGCGCCGGCACTGTAGCGGCGGCGGGAGGCCGCTTCAAGCCGCGGCGGCTCCATTCGCGGCATGCTTCCTGCATTCACGCATGCGCTGAACGCGGGACGCGGGCCCGCTCGGCGTACGTGCGGCCGCTCCGCCCTCGGGATCGTGGATCGACAGGAGAACGAAGCATGAAGTGGAAGAGCACCCCCTCTTGGGCCGTCGCCGCGCTGGCGGCTTGCGCCCTCGTCGCGGCGGCCCCCGCCAGTGGACAGATCATCTTCGACGCGTCGCTGACCGGCTTCGCCGAGACCCCGCCGGTCGCTTCCTCGTCGTTCGGCTCGTGCGTCGGCGTGCTGACCGGGCTGACCGGTCCGGCGCCGGACCCCAGCTTCGCGATCACCTGCGACCACAACGTGCCCGACCCGACGATGGCGCACATCCACTTCGCGCCGGTGGGAGTTCCGGGCCCGATCGTCTTCCCGTTCGACGATCCGGCGAACATCGAAGCGGTGTGGGACGACATCACGCTCGACGAGGCGGTCCGGCTGCTCGCCGGCGGCGCCTACGTCAACGTGCACACCGCCGAGCACCCGGCCGGCGAGATCCGCGGCCAGCTCCAGCCGCGGGCGGGCGCCGCGCTGGGCGTCGAGACGGTCACCTTCGAGCTCACCGGCGACCAGGAGACGCCGCCGGTCGACACCGAGTTCTCGGGCGTGTGCGTGGCGATGATCGAGCTCTCGGGCCTGCCCGAGCAGGGCACGATGGACATCTTCTGCACCCACGACATCCCGAATCCGATCGCCGCCCACATCCACGACGGCCCGCCCGGCGTCGCCGGCGGCATCGTCATCCCCTTCGACGACCCGACGAGCCCGATCATCGCCGAGGACCTGCCGCTCGACGCCGATCTCGCCGACGCGCTGCGGAGCGGCGACCTCTACGTCAACGTCCACACCGCCGAGCACCCGAACGGCGAGATCCGCGGTCAGATCACCGGCTGCTTCGCCAGCCCGACCGTGCTCTGCCTCGGCAACCGCTACGCGGTGACCGTCGACTGGTCGACCGAGCAGGGCGGCGGCGGCGCCGGCGACGGCTTCGCGGTGCCGGAGACGATCGACACCGGCATGTTCTGGTTCTTCGAGCCCTCGAACCTCGAGCTGATGATCAAGGTGCTCGACGCCTGCCCGGTCAACGGCCGCACCTGGGTCTTCTTCTCCGGGCTGACCAACGTCGGCTTCACCCTGCGCGTCACCGACACGCTGACCGACGAGACGCTGACCTACGAGAACCCCGACCAGACGACGACCATCCCGGTCCTCGACACCGCGGGCTTCGACAACTGCCCGACGGTCCCCTAGCGCTTCGGGCGGGCGGCCTCCCCCACGGGGCCGCCCGCCGTTCCCTCCCGCGTCCCCCGAGCTCCGCCCCCCGCTCCGCCCACCGCCGCCGGCGCTCCGGCCGGCTAGAATCCTGCACGTCCCGCCGCCGTCGACTGAGCATCCGGGGAGAGGAGAGCGATGAGAGAGATCGGATACGACAAGCCGCTGTTCGTGCAGCCGTTCGACCACCGCGGCAGCTTCAAGAAGAAGTTCTTCGGCCTGAAGGACGACTGGGCGATCGACCCGGCCACCGACCAGTTCACCCCCATCCTGGAGTCGAAGACGATCGTCTACCGCGGCCTCCTCGAGGCGATCGAGAGGGGGGTGCCGGCCGAGCACGTCGGCATCCTGGTCGACACCGAGTTCGGGCTCCACATCCAGACCGACGCGCGCCGGCGCGGCATCCCGGTGGCCTCCTGCATCGAGAAGAGCGGCCAGCCGGTGTTCGACTTCGAGTACGGCGTGCGCTGGCAGGACCACATCCGCTTCGTCGACCCGGACATCGTCAAGGTGCTGGTGCGCCACCACCCGGCGGACCCGGAGCGCGAGCGGGTCGAGCAGATGGCGCGCCTCCGGGAGGTGTCGGAGTTCCTCCACGGCCGCGACCGCCGGCCGTTCATGTTCGAGCTGCTCCTGCCGGCGACCACCGAAGAGGAGAAGTCGGCCGGCGAGCGCTACGACAAGGAGCTCCGCGCCGGGCGCATGATCGAGGCGATCCGCGAGCTCCAGTCCTTCGGCGTCGAGCCCGACATCTGGAAGCTCGAGGGCCTGGAGTCCGCCGACCAGGCCGCCGCCGTCGCCGAGGCGGCCCGGAGCGGCCGGACCGCCGACGGCGCCTCGCGCGAGAAGGTCGGCTGCATCCTCCTCGGCCGCGGCTCGGACGAGGCGCAGGTCCACCGCTGGCTCGCCACCGCCGCGCCGGTCCCCGGCTGGATCGGCTTCGCCGTCGGCCGCACCAACTTCGCCGCCCCCGTCCAGCGCTTCCTCGCCGACCGCGGCGTCGAGCGCCGCTCGATCGACGAGATCGCGGAGAGCTACAAGCGCTGCGTCGACGTGTGGCAGGAGGCGGCGGCGCGGGGGTAGGGCTACTCCGGCGCGCCGAGCTCGACCGGCACGCTCACCCGCTCGCCGTCGCGCTCGACGGTGACCTCCACCGTGTCGCCCGGGCGGCGGCGCTCGAGGAGCAGCACGAGGTCGGTTCCCGAGGCGACCGGCTCGCCCTCGACGGCGACGAT
>DATABP010000750.1:0-2539 GCA_036259515.1 Thermoanaerobaculia bacterium
GCGCGGCGGTGCTCGTCTGCGCCGCCGTGCACCGCTCGGCCGCCGCCCGGCACGGCCGGCGCGCGCTCGCCGCGCCGGCCGGCCGTTGGAAGCTGATCCTGCCGGCTCCTCTCGCTCGGCTACCTCGAGGCGGCGGCGCCCGTCTCGCCGTCCGCGTCCGGCCAGGTGCGCTCGCCGGCGACGCAGAAGTCCGGCGCCACCGCCACGAGCTCGTTCAGCCGCCGGATCACCGGGTTGAGGCGCTCGGCGCCCGGCTCGTCGCCCGCCAGCTCGGCGACCGCTTCGTCGCCGCGGTGGGCGCTCAGCCGCTCGATCCGCACGTGGCGGAACCCGCGCCGCTCGAAGAGGAACGCCAGCGTCTCCGGGTGGATCGGGCGCCGGTGCGTCGGATCGCGCCAGAAGTCGCAGGCGCCGACGCGCAGGTTCTCCGGGTTCGGGCACTCGACCAGCAGGAGGGCGCCCGGGCGGAGGACGCGCGCCGCCTCGTCGAGGAGCGCGAGGACCAGCTCGTGCGGCAGGTGCTCGAAGAGGTGGAAGGCGGTGATCGCGGCGACCGAGGCCGGCGGGCGCCGGCGCAGGAAGCCCATGGCGTCGTCGAGCCGGGCGTCGAGCCCGGCGCGGCGGCAGAGCTCGACCATCCGCGGGTCGGTGTCGGCGCCGATCGCGGCGACCTGCCGCTCGCGGAGCATCGCCAGCCACTCTCCCCGCCCGCAGCCGAGGTCGAGCACCTCGCCGCCCTCGTGCCGGCGCGCCGCCTGGACGATCAGGGGCAGGTGGACGGAGAGGCGGCGTGCGATCAGCTCCCGCGGTCCCCGAAAGCGGTCCTCGAAGGCGACGTAGTCCGCCGCGGCGTCGCCCGCGCCGTCGTCCGCGCCGTCCGCCGCCCCGTCGGCGGGGCCGACGAGAGCCGGCGCCAGGGCGGGGACGGCGGAGGAGGTCGAAGCGTCCAGCCGCCGCTCGATCTCGCTCGTCCGGGCGCTCAGCCGGGCCAGCCGCTCCTCGTGCTCGCCGAGGGTCGTCTGCCAATCGCTCGCGGCGTGGTCGGCGTCCGCCAGGGCGAGGCGGAGGAACGCCAGCTCGCGCTCCCAGTCGACGGTGCGGCGCGCCAGCGCGGCGAGCTCCGCCTCCGCCTCGCCGACGCGCCCGAGCAGCCGGCGCACCGTCCCGAGCAGCGCCCGGTTGACGATCCGCTGATGCGCCGTGACGATCCCGGCCAGGAACAGGACGAGCCGTGCCACCGGCCGCGCCAGCGCCCGCTGCCACGCGGGGTAGTAGGCGAACTCCGGAATCGTCGCGCCCACCTCGGCGACCGCCTCGGCGCGGGCCAGCGCGGCCGGCTCGAGCTCGGCGCTCGCCGGCTCGCGCTCGGCGCTCGCCGGCTCGCGCGGCCCCTGCTCGGCCCGCCGGACCGCCTCCAGGGCGTCGGTCCAGCGCTGCTCGAGGGCGAGCCGCCAGCGGTGGCGAGCGGCGGCCGGCTCGCCCTCCTCCGGCGACCCGGCGTCCGCGCCCGTCGCCGCCCGGGCGGCCGCCGCCTCTGTGCTACTGTCGCCGAGCTCCGACCGACCTCTCGAGCGGTCCATGAAGATCCTGATCGCCTCCGTCCAGGTGCCGTTCGTGCGTGGCGGGGCGGAGATCTTAGCGGAAGACCTCGAGGCCGCCCTCCTCCGCGCCGGTCACCAGGCGGCGCTGGTGCGGGTGCCGCTGACCTCGGCGCGACCCGAGAGCCTGCTCGACCAGGTCCTCGCCTGTCGGCTGTTCGACCTCGCGGAGACTCCGGTCGGCGAGGTGGATCGCGTGATCGGGCTGAAGTTCCCGGCCTATCTGGTGCCGCATCCGAACAAGGTGCTCTGGCTGCTCCACCAGCACCGGCAGGCCTACGACCTCTGGCCGCAGGGCGGTCTCGATCTGGTGCCGGGCGGCCGGCGGTTGCGCGACTCGTTGCGGCGGATCGAGCGCGACCTCCTCGCCGAGGTGCGCGCCACCTTCGCGATCGCCGCCAACGTCGCGCACCGCGTCGAGCGGTTCTGGGGCCGCCGCGCCGCCGTGCTCTATCCGCCGCCGCGGCTGGCGGGGCGGCTCTTCTCGGCGCCGGCCGAGGACTACCTCTTCTTCCCCAGCCGGATCACCAGCACCAAGCGGCATCGGCTGGTGCTCGAGGCGCTGGCGCGCACCTCCCGGCCGGTCCGTCTCGTCCTCGCCGGCGCGCCGGACGGCCCACGGGACCGCGACCTCCTGGTCGCCTCGTGCGGAGAGCTCGGCCTGGGCGCTCGCGTCGAGTGGCTCGAGGAGGTCGACGACGAGCGGCTGCTGGATCTCTACGCGCGCTGTCGCGCGGTGGTCTTCCCGCCCCACGACGAGGACTACGGCTACGTCACCCTCGAGGCGATGTTCGCCGGCAAGCCGGTGGTGACGTGCAGCGACTCCGGGGGGCCGCTCGAGTTCGTGCGCGCCGGCGAACATCGCCTCGAGGGTGACGTAGCCGTAGTCCTCGTCGTGGGGCGGGAAGACCACCGCGCGACAGCGCGCGTTGAGATCCAGC
>DATABP010000751.1:0-2318 GCA_036259515.1 Thermoanaerobaculia bacterium
GTCGGCGAGCGCGTCGCCGGCCTCCACCTCGGCGCGGTGGACGATCCGCCACCGGCCGCCGTAGCGCCCGGCGAGGCGCCGGACGGGGCGCCGGCGGCGGCGCTCGCCGGGCGCTACGGCGGCCGGTGGCGGATCGGCGAGCGGCTGGGGACGGCGCGGCACGGCATCACCTTCCGCGACCTCGAGCTGATCGTCCACCGCGCCGAGGTGGAGGCCGGCGACGCGCTCGCCGACGGCCCCGCCGAGGCCGCCTGGCACCCGCGCCCGGCGCTCGCCGGGCTGCCGCTGTCGTCGATGGTGCCGAAGGCGCTCGCCGCCGCGGCGCCGGCTACGTCCCGTCGTGGTGGCCGCCGGCGATGATGTACCAGCCGACGATCTTCTCGTCGAGCTCGCGCAGCCGCCGCGCCACCAGTGAGCAGAGGAGCTTCAGGAGCCGCAGCGACGACACCTTGCGGATGTCGAGGATGCCCTCGAGCACCTCGCGCGGGATGGCCAGCACCACCGCGCCGCCGGCGTCGGCCTTGGCGTCGGCCGAGCGCGGCTGGCGGTCGATCAGCGCCATCTCGCCGAAGTAGTCGCCGCGCTCGAGGAAGGCGAGCGCCTCCTCGCCGGCGCCGGGGATGAACTTCGAGATCATCACCCGCCCGTCGAGCACCACGTACATCGCGTCGCCGGGATCGCCCTCGTGGAAGATCGGCTCGCCCGCGGCGAGCTTCTTCTCCTTCGACAGCGAGGCGAGGAAGTTGATCTCCAACCCCGACAGCCGCTGCTCCTCGAACACCCGCCGCTTGTCCTCGAGCGCGACGCGGAAGGCGGCGGTCTCGGAGGTGGCGGCGGGGCGGTCGACGGCGGCCGGGGATGTGCCGCTCTCGGAGAAGAAGCGGGTCAGCCGCTCGTTGGTGCGCCGCAGCTTCGACGACAGGCTCTTCCAGAAGGTCCAGTAGAGCGCCAGGTGGAGGGCCGGGTCGTCGGCGACCAGGGCGGCGAGCGCCTCGGGGTCGATCGCCAGCACGTCGCAGCCGCCCAGGGTGACGGCGTCCCCGGAGCGCTCGCCGCCGTCGACGTAGCTGGTCTCGCCGAACAGCTCGCCCGGCCCCAGCGTGGCGAGGCGGAAGTCCCCGTACGGCGTGCTCCGCTGGATCGCCACCCCGCCGGCCTCGATGGCGTACGCCTCCTGGCTGGGATCGCCGTGCCGCAGCACGGCGGCGCCGTCGTCGTAGTGCCGGCGCGAGACGCAGGTGGCCAGCCGGTCGAGCTGCGCGTCGGTGAAGTGGGAGAAGCACTCCCACGGGCGAAGGAGACTGGCGACGGTCAAGGCGCGGCGATTCTAACGGCAGGTTCGGAATGGCGGGACCACGCGGCGCTTCTGCAGGACGGGGCGGGGCGCGCCGCTCGCTCGGGCCGCGCAGGGCCGGAGTGCACTGCGGAGGGCGGCGAGAGCGGGTCCCTCGAAGGTCCTGCCCTGCGATACGCTGCCCCCCCGCATGCCCAGGCCCGAGAAGCTCAAGGTGGCGTTCATCGGCTCGCACGGGGTCGGCAAGACGACGCTCTGCTACGGGCTGGCGGCGCGGCTCAAGTCGAGCGACTACCCGGTGGAGGTGGTCCACGAGGTCGCGCGGCGCTGCCCGCTGCCGATCAACGAGGAGACCTCGGTCGCCTCGGAGAGCTGGATCCTCCACACCCAGATCGCCGAGGAGATCGTCGCCGCCTACCGCTACCCGGTGGTGATCTGCGACAGGAGCGCGCTCGACAACTACGTCTACCTGCTCCTGTCGTCGGCGCCGCGCGAGGAGCTCGAGCGGCTGGTCGACACCTGGATGACGAGCTACGACCTCCTGGTGCACGTCCCGGTGGTCGAGGAGCCGTCGCCCGACGGCATCCGCTCGGCCGACCCCACCTTCCAGCGCGCGGTGGAGGAGCGGCTCGACCGCGAGCTGGCGGCGCGCGGGCTGTTCGCGTTCCGTCTCGACGCCGGAGCGCGGACGGGCTGGCTCGACGCGGTGGAGGCGGCGGTCCGCGAGCGCCTGCGGCCGGCGCAGCTCCGCATTCCGATCTGAGACGCCGCCGCCGCCGCCGCCCGGGCGGTGCTCACGGCGCGGCGAGCGACTCTTCGAGGAGGTCGAGGGCGGTTTCGAGCTGCTCGTCGGTGACGGTCAGCGGCGGGACGATCTGGGCCACGTTGCCGTCCGGGCCGCCGGCGAGGAGGAGGAGGCCGCGGGCGAGGGCGGATGCGACCAGCCGGCCGGCGGCGGCGCGGTCGGCGAGCTCGACCGCCCACAGGAGGCCGCGGCCGCGGACGGCGGCGACGGTGGGGTAGC
>DATABP010000752.1:0-5238 GCA_036259515.1 Thermoanaerobaculia bacterium
CCGCCGCCGCCCGCTCCGCCGCCGCCGCCACCCGCGGGTCCTCCCCCTCGGCGAGCACGATGCGCCGCCCGCCGCCGGCCGCCGCGGCGCGGCGGCGCAGGCGCACGAGCGGCGATTCGGCGGGCGCGGCGGGAGCGCTGATCGCGGTGCTCATCAGGTTCTGTCCGGCGGTCGCCGCTATCCTACGCGGAACGGGCGCCGCGGCCAAACGAAAAGGCCCGGTCCGCGGGGGACCGGGCCTTCGGCGCTCCGGCGGGGGCCGGAGGGGGGATCAGAGGTCGGCGACCTTGAGGCTGGCGACGAGGTCGTCGATCACCGGGCGCATCACCTTGTCGAACATCCGGCGGTCGTTCGAGCCGCCGCCGAAGCCGCCGACGAAGACGCGGGCGCTGCCCTCCTCGTGGCGGGCCTCGTCGGCCCACACGATCTCGCCGGTCGACACGTCGAAGACGCGGGCGTTGACCGCGGCGGTGAAGGTCTTCTTGCCCACCGAGACGCCGGGGAGGCCGCGGATTCCGGGGGTGTGGACGTCGGTCTCGTCGTAGCCGTACTCGGTCACCGCGCCGGCGAGCAGGTACTCGGCGCCGAGCAGCTTGCCGATCTCCATCGCGGTCGAGGGGTCGATGTCGCCGGAGAGCACGAGGCCCTTCTCTTCGAGGATGGCGTTGATGTGCTCGCGCTCGACGACGCGGAACTTGCCGCTCTTGACGAGCTCGGTGATGAAGACGTCCTGGGCGGCCTCGCCGCCGCCGTGCCACCAGTACTGGTTGTCGGCCTTGTTCTTGATCTCGAGGATGGCGATGCGCGGCTTCTCCTGCGCGCCGGCGACGAGCGCGATGGCGAGGACGGCGCAGAGAGCCAGCAGGCTGGCGAGCTTCTTCATACGGCGGAACCTCCTGAGGTCCTTGAATGACGGCTCCGTTCAGCGTGCGGAACCGTTCCGTCGCTGTGGTGGCGCAGCCGCACATTGTACGGTCGCGCCGGCGTTTCGGCAAGCCGCCGAGCGGCCGCCGAGGGTTGAGGCGACGGCGGCGGCGCGGCGTTACCGGGCCGCCTCGGCCGCAGCGTCCCCCCGCAGCCGCCGCCTCCGCCGGTAGGGGAAGAAGTCGATCACCTCGCCGCGCCGGCTCGCCTCCTGGTGGCGGCGCCAGAAATCGACCTCGAAGAGCTCGGCGTGGTGCTCCTCGAACACCTCGCGCAGGCGCCCCTCGAGGCCGAGGAAGCGGCGCATCTCCTCGGGGAAGACGTCGTGCTCCTCGACCGAGAACCAGGGCTCGGCGGCCATCTCGTCGCCCGGGTCGGCGGCCTCGGGGAAGCGGCGGAAGGTGAGGTCGACGAGCGGCGAGAGCTCGTCGTAGTCGTAGAAGACGACGCGCCCGTGGCGGGTGACGCCGAAGTTCTTGAGCAGGAGGTCGCCCGGGAAGACGTCGGCGGCGGCCAGCTCCCGCAGGCAGCGGCCGTAGTCGATCACCGCCCGCTCCGCCCGCTCGGGCGACGCCTCCTGGAGGTAGACGTCGAGCGGGGTCACCCGGCGCTCGACGTAGACGTGGTCGAACACCACCTGGTCGTCCTCGACGCGCACGGTGTCGCCGGCCGCCGCCAGGAGCTCGTCGAGCAGCGCGGACGAGAAGCGCTCGCGCGGCAGCGGCAGGTGCTCGAACTCCTGGAAGTCGACCATGCGGCCCACGCGGTCGCGCTCGAGCACCTGGCGGTAGCGGCGCATCACCTCCCAGCGGGTGGTCGACTTCTGGGGCGGGAAGCGGTCGCGGATCACCTTGAACACCCAGTCGAAGCGCGGCAGGGTGAAGACCGCCATCACCAGCCCGCGCTGGCCGCGCGTCACCCGGAACGGCTCCTCCGCCGCGGCCACCTCGGCGACCAGGTCGCGGTAGAGCTCGGTCTTGGCGTGCTTGAGGTAGCCGAGCGAGTTGTAGAGCTCGGCGACGCGCTTCCGGGGCAGGATCGACTGCAGGAAGCCGATCACCTCCCGCGGGCTGTCGACGGCGACGTGGAAGTACCAGCGGGCGAAGGAGAAGACGATCGAGGTCTCGTCCTCGGTGGGGAGGACGGCGTCGACCGCCACGCCCTCCGGCCGGTGGACGAGGGCGAAGACGAGCGGCATCACCTCGCCGCCGCGGCGCGCGCGGCCGACCAGGTAGGCGCCCTTGTTGCGGAAGAAGACCGGGCGGAGGACGTCGAGCGCCTCGATCTCCGGGCCGCCGAAGCGGGCGGCGACGCCGTCCTCGATCGCCCGCGCGGCGAGCCGGGCGTCCTCGGCGCGGTCGGCGAAGGGCGCCGCCAGGCCCGCGTCGGCGAGCACCCGCTCGATCAGCTCCGGCTCGATCCGCCGCGCCGCGTACATCCGCGCCGCCGCCATCTCCCAGCCCTTGTAGGGCAGCGGGATGTCCTCGCCCTGGAAGTCGATCGCCGGGTCGACGCCGACGTGCGAGAACACCTTGCGGGTCAGCGAGTTGTAGAAGGTCTTGGCGAGCTCGACGTCGTCGCGGCCGACCACCTGGCGGGCGTAGGCCCGCTTGAGCGCCTGCCAGGCGCGGCGTCCGGCGGGGTCGGCGCCGGCGCGGCCGATCACGCCGCGCACCTCGCCGAGGGCGCGGCCGACGTAGCTCGCCTGGAGCCGCATCCGCTCGACCGTCTCGTGCCGCACCCCGGCCCAGTCGCGCCGCTCGAACAGCGTCCGCACCCGCCGGGTGGCCGCCTGGAAGCTGGCGTGGAAGTCGGCGAAGTCCTGCTCGACGATCTCGGCGGCGCGGGCGGCGGCGGAGGCGAGGTCCACGGGCGGCGACGGTAGCAATCGCCGCGCCGCGGGAACCTTCCCGCGATTCGGGCGTTGATGCACGATGGAGGGTGGATGCACGACGGAGCGGCCGCCAGCGCAGCGCACGAGGAGCCGACCGACGCCGAGCTGATGGCGGCGACGCGGGAGGGCGACCGCGCCGCCTTCGGGCGGCTGGTCGACCGGCACAAGGACCGCCTGGTCGCCTACCTCGGGCGGCTGACCGGCTCGCCGGAGCGCGCCGAGGACCTGGCGCAGGAGGCGTTCCTGCGGCTCTACGAGTCGGCCGGCCGCTACGCCGAGCGCGGACGGCTCGGCGGGCTGCTCTACGCGATCTCCGTCAACCTGCTGCGCTCCGAGGAGCGGCGCGCACGGCGGCGGCGGGCGCTCTCGGTGCTCCTGCCGCTGCCCGGGGAGGCGGCGGCCGAGCCGGCGGCGCCGGCGGCGCTCCTCGCCCGCGAGCGCGAGCGGCAGCTCGCCCGTGCTCTCGCCGCCCTGCCGCTCGCCTACCGCGTGCCGCTGGTGCTCGCGGAGGTCGAGGGCTGGAGCCACCGCGAGATCGCCGCCCACCTCGGCTGCCGCGAGGGCACGGTGAAGAGCCGCCTCCACCGCGGCCGCGAGCGGCTGCGCAGGAAGCTGGCCCCCTACTGGAACGAAGGACGGGAAACGAGCCATGGACGACCGCGAGCTGAGAGCGAGCCTGCGACACCTGCCTGACGCCCGCCCCGGCGCCGACTTCACCGCCGAGGTCCTGGCGCGGGTCGATCGACGGGAACGGAGCCGGAGGAGCGGAGACGTCGTCGCCTCCGGCGGCGGCTGGCTCCTGCCGCGACGGCGCGAGACCCTCGTCGCCGCCGGGCTGGCGGCGGCGGTGGTCGCCGCGGTGGGGCTGTGGCGGCCGGGCGGCGAGTGGTGGACGGGCGCGCCGGAGGCGGCCTCGCCGTCGTCGGGCGGTGGTGAGCGGGTCGACGAAGGGGAGACGGAGGGCCGGCGGCCGGCGGCGGCCGAGCGGGCCGGCGCGAAGACCTCCGGCGGTGGAGGCACCGACGACCCGAAGGACGGACGGGCGGCGGCGCCTCCGGCGGAGCGCTCCCGGGAGGATCGGCAGGGCACGAGCTCCGGGGCGGCCGGCGCGTCCGCCGCCGTGGCCTCGCCGCCCCCCCCTCCCGTCGATCGGGCTTCCGCTCCCCCGGCCGATGCCGAAGCCCGCCTCGCCGGCGCCGACTTCTTCGCCGCCCCCCCGGCCGATCCCGCCGCCGAGCTCCTCGCCGACCGCCTCGCCCGTCTCGCCGCCGAGCGCGAGCGGTTGGCGGCGCGGCTCGCCGAGTTCCGGCGCGAGGTGCCGCCGGCCGAGCCGCCGGTCGTGCTGCTCGGGGCCGACGAGGGGCTGGAGCTGGTCTTCGACGTCGGCCGCTTCGCCGCCGGGCGCCAGCCCGCGGGCGAGGTGCGGCCGGCGGTCCATTCGACGACGGGGCCGCCGCGCCGGTGACCCCGTGGAGCATCGCAACCGACGAGACACACCCGAAAAAGGAGACGAACGACGTGAGCAAGAAGATCGCAGGTCCCGTCCTCACCCTGCTGCTCGCCGTGCTGCTGGCGGCGCTGCCGCTCGCCGCGGCCCCCCAGGACGGCGAGCGCGTCGAGCGCGAGGCCGTCGCCGTCGCCGTCGCCCCGGCCGGCGAGGACGGCGAGGCGCGCCGCCAGGTGGTGCGGGTGATGGTCGACGAGGAGGGCGAGGTCGAGGTCATCGAGGGCGACGCGGACGACGAGGTGCGCCGTCACGTGATGCGCCTGACCGGCGAGCCGGGGGAGAAGGTGCGCTTCTTCCACGCCGCGCCCGGCGGCATGCCGTTGTTCCGCTCGATCGACGGCAAGGGCTTCCTCGGCGTCCATCTCGTCGAGCTGACCCCCGAGCTGCGCGCCCACTTCGGCGCCGGCGAGGAGGTGGGCCTCCTGGTCGGCCGCGTCGACCCGGGCAGCCCCGCCGAGCAGGCGGGCTTGCGGGTGGGCGACGTGCTCACCCGGGTGGGCGGCGAGGAGGTGTCGGGTCACTGGGACGTGATCGAGAAGGTGCGGCCGCTCTCCGCCGGCCAGGGGGTGGCGCTCGAGGTGGTGCGCGACGGCCGGGTCGAGGCGCTCTCGGCCACCGTCGTCGAGCGCGAGCAGGCGCAGGTCGAGGCCGGCGCGCTGCTCCGCCGGCTCGGCGAGGACGGCGAGGTCAAGGTGTGGGGGATCGACCCCGAGGAGCTGGGCCGCCGGATGGGCGAGGTCGGCGAGCTCTGGGCGAGCCCCGAGTGGCGCGAGCGGGTGCACACGCTGACCGTCACCGGCGAGGGGCTCGAGGAGCGGCTCGCCGAGCTCGAGCGGGAGATCGAGCGGCTCAAGGCGCAGCTCGACGAGCGGTCGCCGGACGCGCCGTAAGAGGCTCCTCCCGGGCCCGGCCG
>DATABP010000753.1:0-1961 GCA_036259515.1 Thermoanaerobaculia bacterium
CGCCGCGCGCCGGAACTCCTCGAGCGGCACCCGGCGGTCGCCCCAGGTGGCGAGGCCCCGGTGCTGCGCCAGCCGCTCGCGCTCGGCGCGGCGCCTCTCCCGCGCCGCGGCGTCCTCCGGGGGACGGTGGCTCACGTCGGCTCCTCCGCGCTCCCCGTCAGGTGCGGCAGGAGACGCCGAAGACGTGACAGGTCCAGCAGGCGGGGTGCGACAGCTCGAACGGGCCGAGCGCGTCGGCCAGCGTCTCGCCCATCCGCGCCGACGGCTCGTTGACCAGGATCGGGCACACCCACACCCCCTGGTCGGTGACCATGCGGCAGGAGCTGCACTGGAGGTGGTCGAAGCCGTCGTCGGCCACCTCGCCGGCGGAGAGCCGTTGCCAGGACTCGTAGGCGCCGGCGCGCTCGGCCTCGGCGCCGAGGCGGAAGACCGGCAGCACCTTGAGGCGGGGCTTGTCGATCCCGAGGCCGGCGAGGAGCGCGAAGAAGCGCTCCTTGCCCGCCGGCGTGGCGTTCTCGGCGTAGACCTCGCTGACCGTCAGCACCGGGGGCAGGCCGGCGGCGACCAGGTTGCGGACGCCGTCGAGCGCGCGCGCGAAGCTCCCCGCGCCGCGGATCGCGTCGTTCGCCGCCGCCTCGTAGCCGTCGAGCGAGACGCGGAGGTCGAGCGAGTGGTCGGAGGCGGCGGCGAGCGCCGCCAGCCGCCGGCACCGCTCGGCATCGAGCAACAGGCCGTTGGTCAGCACCGTCGCCGGCCCCACCGCCAGCGCCGCCGCCAGGATCGCCTCCATCTCCGGGTTGAGGAACGGCTCGCCGCCGGTGAAGTAGTACTCCTTGACGCCGAGCGCCGCCGCCTCGTCGAGGTGCCGGCGCACCGTCGCGAGCGACAGGTGCTCGTGGGTGCGGTTGCTCGGCGAGCAGGAGACGAAGCAGTGGGTGCAGGCGAGGTTGCACAGCGTGCCCGCGACCTGGAACCACAGGGTGTCGAGCGAGCGCAGCGCCACCGCCGGCGCGGCGGCGGGAGCGGGCGCGGGGGCGATCACCGGCAGGGCGGCGCGGGAGCTGGACGTCGTGCTCATCGGCGGAGGGGCTTCGGCGGCGGGCGTTCCGGAAGGGACTCTACCCCAGCCACTCCGCGGCGGCGCAGTATCATCGCCGCGCCTTGAAGCGCTTCCTCCTCTTCGCCCTCCCGCTGCTCCTCGTCCTCTTCGCGCTCTTCTCGCTGCTCCTCGAGCTCGCCGGGTTCGAGCCGGAGCTCGGGCCGCTGATCGGCTGGCGGGCCGGCAGCTACGGCCTCCCCGGCGGCTGGGTGCTCGCCACCTGGGCGCTCGAGTCGCTGGCGCTGGCGGCGCTCTACCTGCTGGTCGAGCGGCCTACGGCGCCGCGCTTCTCGACCGGCGTCCTGGTCGGCTGGATCGCGTGGGTGTTCCGCGGCCCGCTGCTGGTGATCACCGCCGTCGGCTTCGGCGACCTGCCGGCGGCGCCGTGGTGGCGGCTGACGCTCCGCTGGTTCGTGCTCTACACGCTCGCCGGGCTCCTGCTCGGCGGGCTCGGCACGCTGCTGCGGGCGCCGGCGGAGCGGCCGGGGCCCTCACTCCCGCCCGGTTGACCCGAAGCCGCCGGCGCCGCGCTCCGAGGGCGCCAGCTCCTCGGCCTCCTCCCACTCCACCGCCTCGGCGCGGGCGATCACCAGTTGGGCGACGCGGTCGCCGCGGCGCACCGTGTAGGGCTCGCCGCCGAGGTTGACCAGGATCACCGCCACCTCGCCGCGGTAGTCGCTGTCGATCGTGCCGGGGGCGTTGGCGACGGTCACGCCGTGGGCGAGCGCGAGCCCGCTCCGCGGCCGCACCTGGCCCTCGAAGCCGCGGGGGATCTCCAGCACCAAGCCGGTGGGGACGGCGGCGCGCCCGCCGGGGGCGAGGAGCAGGGGCTCGTCGAGGGCGGCGCGGAGGTCGGCGCCGG
>DATABP010000754.1:0-16445 GCA_036259515.1 Thermoanaerobaculia bacterium
TCGTCGAGCACAACGTCTGCGAGCCGCTCGCGGTCCCCGAGCCGCTCGACTACGTGCTCCACTTCGCCTCGCCGGCGTCGCCGATCGACTACCTCGAGCTGCCGATCCAGACGCTCAAGGTCGGCGCCCTCGGCACCCACACCGCGCTCGGCCTGGCGCGCGCCAAGGGCGCCCGCTTCATGCTCGCCTCGACCTCGGAGGTCTACGGCGACCCGCTGGAGCACCCGCAGCGCGAGACCTACTGGGGCAACGTCAACCCGATCGGCCCGCGCGGCGTCTACGACGAGGCGAAGCGCTTCGCCGAGGCGATCACCATGGCCTACCACCGCGAGCACGGCGTCCCGGTGCGCATCGTCCGCATCTTCAACACCTACGGCCCGCGCATGCGGCTGGGCGACGGCCGGGTGGTGCCCGCGTTCCTCGAGCAGGCGCTGGAGGGCCGGCCGCTGACCGTCTTCGGCGACGGCGGGCAGACGCGCTCCTTCTGCTTCGTCGACGACCTCGTCCGTGGCATCGTGCGCCTCCTCCTCTCGGACGTCGAGGGCCCGGTCAACATCGGCAACCCGCAGGAGATGACCATCCTCGAGTTCGCCGAGACCATCCGTGCCGCCACCGGCTCGGCGAGCGAGATCGTCTTCGAGCCGCTGCCGGAGGACGACCCCAAGGTGCGGCGGCCGGACATCACCCGCGCCAGGACCGAGCTCGGCTGGGAGCCCCGGGTGGGCCTCGACGAGGGGATCGCCCGCACCGTCGACTACTTCCGCGAGGAGCTCGCCCTCCGCCGCGCCGCCGAGCCGCGCGAGGCGTCGGCGTGACCCCGCTCTCCAGGGACCCGCGGCAGGCGCTGGCCTTCGCGCTCGAGCGCTACCCCGAGCGCGTGCAGGCGGTGCCGGTGCGCGAGATCCTGCTCGACTCGGCGCGCCAGAACCCGCGCCGCCCCGCCTACCTCCAGCTCGCCGTCCCCGACGACGTCGTCAAGGCGGTGCGCGGCGGCGGCGACAGCGACCTCCTCCTCCTGGTGCAGGTCCCGCGCGAGGTCCTCGAGCGCCGGGAGAGCCGCATCGTGCTGCCGGGCGAGATGCGCTAGATGGCGACCCTCGTCTGCACCCGCTGCCATCGCGAGGTCGAGCCGATGCCCCGCCCGCCGGTCCCCGGCCGGATCGGCCACGAGCTCCAGCGCCGCGTCTGCGCCGACTGCTGGGCCGAGTGGCAGGGCACGGAGGTGATGGTGATCAACGAGCTGCGCCTCAACTTCATGGATCCCTCGGCGCAGGCGGTGCTCGACCAGCACATGCGGCAGTTCCTGGCGATGGAGGAGGAGGGCGGGGAGAGCGCCGGCGAGACCGGCTCGTCCTAGGGTTACGATCCGCCGCGTGCCCCCCCCCTCGGCGAGCGCCGCCCCCCCGCGTGGCCGCCTGCGCGGCGCGCTCCTCCGCTTCGGCGTCCTCGTCGCGCTCCTCGCCGGCGGCGTGGCGCTCCTGCGCTGGGGGCCCTTCGCCGAGCGGCTCGAGCCGGCGCGCCTCCTCGCCACCTTCCACGCCATCGGCGCCGAGCCGTGGGCGCCGGTGGCGCTGATCGTCGCCTACGTGGTGCTCTGCCCGCTGGGGATGCCGGTCAGCCCGCTGATGCTGGCCGGCGGCCTGGTGTTCGGCTTCGGCTTCGGCACGGCGCTCAACCTCGCCGGCACCTGGCTGGGGGCGGCGGCGACCTTCGCGGTGGCGCGGCTCCTGGGAGCCGACCTCGTCGCGCGCCTCCTCGGCGACAAGCTGGCGCGGGTCGAACGGGTGGTCGAGCGGCACGGCTTCTGGACGCTGGTGCGGCTGCGCTTCGTGCCGATCCCCTACGCGGTGGTCAACTACGCGGCGGCGCTCGCCGGGGTGCGGCCGGGCACCTTCCTCCTCGCCACCGCGGTCGGCCTCGCCCCGGCGGTGGCGCTCTTCACCTACTTCGCCGACGCGCTCTCCCAGGCCGCCGCCGGCGACCGCTCGGGCGTGCTGCTCCAGCTCGGCGCCGCGCTGGTGGCGCTCCTCCTCCTCACCTTCGCGGTGCCCTGGTGGTTGCGCCGCCGCGGCCGGGCGGAGTAGAAAGCGGGCATGGACCAGGACGACCAGCACCTCCAACTGCTGTCGATCTTCCACTACGTCGTCGGCGGGCTGATGGCGCTCTTCTCGCTCTTCCCGCTGATCCACCTGGCGATGGGGCTGGGGATGGTCACCGGCACGTTCCCGGCCGAGAACGCCGAGGACGCCCAGGCGCTGCGCGCCGTCGGCGGCCTCTTCACCTGCTTCGCCGGAGCCCTGATCCTCGCCGGGCTGTCGCTCGCCGGCTGCGTCGTCGCCGCCGGGGCGTTCCTCGCCCGGCGGGCGCGCTACACCTTCTGCCTGGTGGTCGCCGCCGTCGAGTGCATCTTCATGCCGTTCGGCACCGTGCTCGGGGTGTTCACCCTGATCGTGCTGATGCGCGACCCGGTGAAGCGGAAGTTCGGGATCGCCGTGCCGCCGCGGCCGCCGGCGCCGCCGGTCGCCGCCGGCGCCTGAGAAGGAGCCCTCAGCCGAGCGCCCGCTCGACCTCCGGCTCGTCGATCACCAGCGCGCCGCCGCCGGCGCCGGCGAGCGAGGCGTCGGGGTCGAACTCGTAGTCGCGGATGACGCGGCGGAAGACCTCCGACAGCGCGCGCGCGCCGAGCCGCCCCTGCCGCTTCGCCTCGCGGGCGATCCGCCGCGCCGCCGCCGGCGAAAGCGCCAGCCGGATGCCGCGGCTCTCGAACCAGGCGCGGCTCCTCCGGTAGGCCGACTCCGGCGTCTCGAGGAAGATGCGCACCAGCTCGTCGACGCCGAGGTCCTCGAGCAGCACCACCGCCTCGAAGCGGGAGAGGAACTGCGGGCTCATCCCGTAGTCGAAGAGGTCCTCGGCGCGCAGCCAGTCGCGCAGCGCGAACTGCAGCTCCTCGTGGACCTCGCCGCCGTCGACCACCGTCATCGCCTGGAGCTGCCCGCGGTCGCGGCCGATCGTCACCCGGTCGTAGACGCGATCGTAGAGCCCCTCGAAGGCGCCGGCGCAGACGAAGAGGAGGCCCGAGGAGTCGACGCGCACGGTGCCGCCCCCGGCCCACTCGGGGAGGTCGAAGGCGACCGCCTCGTTCTCGATCAGGGTGAGGAGCGCCTCCTGGGCGCGGATGCCGGCGACGTTGGGGCGGTCGCCGACGTGGCTGCGGATCTTGTCGACCTCGTCGATGAAGACGATGCCGCGGCGCACGCGGGCGAGGAGGTCGTCGAGCGGCGCGCCGGCGCCGGCGAGCTCGCGGGCGCGGGCGAGCAGCCGCCCGAGCACGGCCTCGCCGGGGCGGCCGCGCTCGGCCTCTTCGCCCAAGACGTTGGCGTGGAGGCGGACGAGCGTGGAGGCGGCGGCGAGCGCGGAGTCGGCGGCGAGGTAGTCCTCGACGGCCCGCATCAGGGTGGTCTTGCCGGTGCCGGAGGAGCCGATCATCAGGATGTTGCCGGCTCCGGGGCCGCCGAGGTGCTTCGACAGGGCGACGGCCATCTCGCGGACGGCGGTGGGCTGGCCGACGACGCGGCGGGAGAGGGCGGCGGCGATTTCCTTGGGGGACGGAGCGACGGGCACGGGCGGATGATACGGGAGAGGAGCGGGCGAAGCGTGGTGGACGAGGGGGAGTGCCGAGGGGCCGCGGGGGCGGGGTGGCCCAGCTCCTGGAAGCGCCTGAGCACCTCGACCGCAGGCGCTCAGAATGCGTGTAGCCGACACGCCCGAAGCCTCCTTGCGGCACTTTTCGCGGAGCACGCCGACGGTCCAGCGCGCCGCAGCCGGTGAGAATCGACCGAAGGGCCCAAGGCACTCCCCCGAGCCACCACCCCACCCCACCCAACGCCGGCGCTCCGCTACGGCGAGGTGACGCCCTCGGCCGGCTCCCTCGGCGCGCCCAGGGCCAGGTGGGTCGCCACGTCGCGGAGGAGCTCTTCCGAGAAGGCCGCCCAGGTCTGCGGCGTGAAGCGGTCCGGCGGGGCGGAGAGGGTGACGCGGCCGCCCTCGGGGGTGTCGGCGACCTCGATGCGGGCGTCGGCCCAGATGACCGCCCAGTCGGGGGCGACGTCGACCCGGGGGTCGAAGGGACGGCCGCCGATCTGGAGGGCGTCGAGGACGGCGCGGAGCAGCGGACCGCGGCCGCCGGCGTAGGCGTCGGGGAAGGCGCGCTCGGCGACGTGGGCGTTCTCCGGCGGCTGGAAGGTGCGGGCGTGGAGGAGGGCCTGGAAGCGCGGGCTGGGCTTGAGACCCGCGAAGGCGGGGTCGGCCTTGGCGGCGACGCGCGCCCGCTCGTCGCGCTCGATCGCCCGCCGCAGGTGCTCGACGGCGAGCGCCTCGTAGCCGGCCAGCGCGTAGTTCTTGGCGACCAGGAAGTAGCCGTTGGCGTCGCCGCCGGGACCCTCGAGGTAGCGGGCGAAGCGCGCCGAGGCGGCCTCGAGGTCGCCGGCGAGGAGCTGGACGGCGCCGATGTTGAGGTCGTTGTCGGCCGCCGCCGGCTCGATCGCCTCGGCGCGCCGGAAGGCGGCGAGCGCCTCGTCCCACCGCTCGTCGGCCATCTCGAGGGCGCCCAGGGTCAGCCAGCCCTGGCGCAGCGTCGGGTCGAGCTCGAGCGCGCGGCCGAGGTCGCGCCGGCCGGCCGCCGCGTCGCCGCCGACCAGCCGCGCCGTCGCCCGCACCAGGAGCGCCTCGGCGTTCGCCGGCTCGCGCGCCAGCACCGCGTCGACCACCGCGATCGCCTCCTCCGCCCGCTGCGCCTCGACCAGGGCGCGGGCGCGGGCGAGCGGGTCGTCCTGGGCGAGCGAGGAGCGGGGAGCGGCGAGGACGGCCGCGCAGGCGAGCGCGGCGACGGCGGCGGCTCGCGCCGCGGGACGGAAGGACCAGGACCACCGACGACGAGGACTCATGGCGAACCGTCAATCTATCCCGAAGCCGGGCCTCCGCCAAGCCCGCCCGGACCGACGCCCTCGACACCGGTTCCTTGGACGGTTCTCCAAGCCGCCGGACGACGCCGGCGTCGGAAGCCCCGCCGCTCCTCGGACGGAGGCCCTAAGGCCGCGGGCACGATCGATGCATTTTCGTCTAGACGCATTTTACTGACTGGCTTTTTGGAGGTCGGACCGTCCCCGACGTGCCTCGCGGGAATGACCCCGCCGAGGCGGCTTCCCAAGGAGGAAGCGTATGAGGACGAGCTTCCGCGCGCTGTTCCTGCTGGCCCTCCTCGCGGCGAGCCCGGCGGCCTGGGCGCAGGCCGCCGGCGACACCCCGCCGCGGCCGGCGCCGCCCAACCGCCCCGACCTGCCCGGTGCCCCGCCCAAGGACTTCGACGACCTCGGCTACTGCATCGTCGGCGGCTCGCTGAGCGAGCACTGCAACTGGCTCAACGAGGCCGACTGCGTGCCGATCCCGACCAGCCTCCTGGTTCCGGTCCAGCCGGAGCAGCAGGACCTGGTCGGCTGGTCGAGCTCCCCGAACGCCACCCAGTGCGGCACCAAGCCGTGCGGCTTCATCTTCCGCTGCGCCTGCGGCGCGACGCTGTTGAACCAGGTCTGCGGCGCCTGAGAGGAGACGACGATGAGACGACACAGCCTTTCGGGCATCCTCGCGGTCGCCCTGACCCGGCGATCCGAGCCGCGACGTCCCGGTCCCGCCGTAGCCGCTCCGCGGAGCGCCCCGGCCAGCGGCACCGGTCGGGGCGCCCCGCGTCCCCCGCCGCCGGAGCGCCGCCGGACGCCCCCTCGCGCTCCTACTCCTCGGCTTCGAGGTCGAGGAGCCGCCGCGCGAGCTGCCCGGGGTTCGCCGCCTTGACCTCCGGGCGGTAGCGGTCGCGGATCTCCAGCCGCTCGTCGTGCTCCGCGAACCCCCACTCGGCGAAGGCGAAGCGGCTCCCCGCCGCCCGCGCCGTCGCCGCGTCGATGCGGCTGTCGCCCACCAGCATGGTGTTCGCCACCGGCACGCCGAGCGCCTCGGCGAGGTGGCGCACCCCCGGCGGCTCGGGCTTGCGCGACGGCAGGCTGTCGCCGCCGAGGAGCTGGGGGAAGAAGCGGTCGATCTCCAGCCCCTCCAGGATGCGGCGCACGAAGCGCTCCGGCTTGTTGGTGTAGAGGGCCAGCGGGTAGCGCTCGGCGAGGTCGGCGAGCATGGCGTCGACGCCCGGGTAGGGCCGGGTGGTGTCGAGGCAGATCTCGCCGTAGTGGCGGAGGAAGCGCTCGACGGCTTCGTCGAGGCTCTCCGGCATCGTCTCGTCGGGAGCGTGGACGCCGAGCGCCGAGGCGACCAGCACGCGGGCGCCCTCGCCGACCGCCGCCGTCACCTGCTCGATCGACAGCGAGGCCCAGCCGTAGTCGGCGCGCACGCGGTTGATCGCCACCGACAGGTCGCGGCGCGAGTCGACCAGCGTGCCGTCGAGGTCGAAGATCAGTGCGGCGGGAGGCTTCACGACGGCTTCGGGCTCGACACGGCCGGCGCCCCGGGGCGGGGGCGCGTCAGACCGCGACGAAGTCCGCCTCCACCCGCCGCGGCAGGAGGCCCGCGGCGTGCCCCCGGTCGAGCAGCGTCTGCACGGCGCGGCGGCCGGCCTCGCCGTAGCCGCGGGTCCAGTCGTTGACGTACATGCCGACGAAGCGGTCCGAGCGCTCCGGGTCGTCCTCGAGGCCGCGGGCGTAGCGCAGGGCGTAGCCGAGCGCCTCCTGCCGGTGCCCGAGCGCGTATTCGATCGACTCGGTGAGCAGGCGGCAGAGGCGGCGCTGGAGGTCCTCGGGCAGGTCGCGGCGGATGCCGTTGCCGCCGAGCGGCAGCGGCATCCCGGTGTCGGCCTTCCACCAGGCCCCGAAGTCGACCACCGCCGCGAGCCCCTGGTCGGCGAAGGTGAGCTGCCCCTCGTGGATGACCACTCCGGCGTCGTGCTCGCCGGCGGCGACGACGTCGAGGATGCGGTCGAACGGCACCACCTGCGGCTCGACCTCGATCCCGTGCTCGCGCGCCCACAGTCGGAGCGCCAGCGCGGCGGTGGTCAGCTCGCCAGGGATCGCCACCCGCCGGCCGTCGAGGTCGCGCGGGCGGAGCTCCTCGCGGGCGACGAGGATCGGCCCGTAGCCGTCGCCGAAGCTGGCGCCGGAGGGCATCAGCCGGTAGCGGTCGGCGAGATGGGCGTAGGCGTGGAACGAGAGCGCGCTGATCTCGTAGCGCCCCTCGAAGGCGGCGCGGTTCAGCGTCTCGATGTCGGCCAGCTCGTGGGTGACCTCGAGCCCCTCGACGTCGAGGAGCCCCCCGGTCAGCGCGTAGAACATGAAGGCGTCGTCGGAGTCCGGGCTGTGCGCGATGCGCACCGTCTGGGTGGCGGTGGCGGTGGTCATGGCGGGCGCAGGCTATCAGCAGGGCGAGCGGCGGGGCAACGATTCAGCATTGGCTTGGGTGCTGTCGGCCGCGGCGACTGTGGGAGAATCCAGGCGGTCGCTGCGCTTCCCCACACCAGGAGATGGAGATGAGAATCGCATCCTTCGAGGTGCCGTTCGTCCTGGCCACCATCGCCGCCATCGCTGTGGCGGCCTGGCCGCAACCCGCCCCCGCCGCCGTGCCCTCCCCCACCCGCCCGGTCCACACCTACTCGATCGTCGCCCGCCACCCGGTGACCGGCGACCTGGGGGTGGCGGTGCAGAGCCACTGGTTCCAGGTCGGGGCGGTGGTCGCCTGGGCCGAGGCGGGGGTCGGCGCGGTGGCGACCCAGAGCTTCGTCGAGCCGGCCTACGGGCCGCGTGCGCTGGGGCTCCTCTCCGGCGGCTGGACGCCGCAGGAGGCGCTCGACCGGCTGCTCGCCGCCGACGAGCAGCGGGCGGTGCGGCAGGTGGCGATCGTCGACGCCGAGGGACGGGTGGCGGCGTGGACCGGGGAGAGGTGCATCGCCGCCGCCGGCCACCGCACCGGCGACGGCTACTCGGTGCAGGCGAACCTGATGGAGAGGCCGACGGTGTGGCCGGCCATGGCGGCGGCCTACGAGACGGCGCTCGCCGATCCGGCCACCGACTTCGCCGGCGCGCTCCTCGCCGCGCTGCGTGCCGCCGAAGCCGAGGGCGGCGACATCCGCGGCCGGCAGAGCGCGGCGCTCCTCGTGGTGCGGGCGAAGACCACCGGCGACCCCTGGCGCGACCGGCGGGTCGACCTCCGCGTCGACGACCACCCGGCGCCGCTCGACGAGCTGGCCCGCCTCCTCGACCTCCACCGCGCCTACGAGGAGATGAACGCCGGCGACGCGGCGGTGGCGGAGGGCGACTTCGAGGCGGCGCTCGGCCACTACTCGCGGGCCACCGAGATGGCGCCGGACATCGTCGAGCTGCCCTTCTGGCAGGCGGTGACGATGTTCGTCGAAGGGCGGGAGGCCGAGGCGCTGCCGATCTTCCGCCGCGTCTTCGCGGCGGAGCCGCGCTGGATCGAGGTGGTGCGCCGGCTGCCGGCGGCGGGGCTCCTGCCCGACCTCGCGGCGGTCGAGCGCATCGTCGCCGCGGCGCCGGAGGGCTCGCGATGAGCGAGATCGCCACCATCGCGGTCCTGGGCGGCGGCACGATGGGGCGCGGCATCGCCCAGGCGGCGGCGATGGCCGGCTACGCCACCCGCTGCTTCGAGCCGGTCGACGCCGCGCGCGAGAAGGCGGAGGCCGCCGTCCGCCGCACCGTCGCCAAGGGCGTCGAGCTGGGCAAGACCGCCGCCGCCGACGCCGAGGCGGCGCTCGCCCGGCTCGCCTGGACCGGCGACCTCGAAGCGGCCGTCGCCGACGCCGATCTCGTTCTCGAGGCCGTGCCGGAGGAGATCGCGCTCAAGGTCGACACCTTCCGCCGCGTCGCCCGACACGCGCCGCCCCACGCCCTCTTCGCCTCGAACACCTCGGCGCTGTCGATCACCGAGATGGCGGCCGCCACCGACCGCCCGGAGCGCTTCGCCGGCATGCACTTCTTCAACCCCGTCCACCTGATGCGGCTCGTCGAGCTGGTGCGCGGCCTCCAGTCCTCCGAGGAGACGCTCGCCGCGATGGCCGAGGTCGGCCGCCGGATGGGCAAGGAGGTGGTGCTCGTGGCCGAGGCGCCGGGCTTCGTCACCACGCGGGTCAACGCGCTGATCGGAAACGAGGCCTTCCGCATGCTCGAGCAGGGCGTCGCCTCGGCCGAGGACATCGACAAGGCGCTCAAGCTCGGCCTGAACCACCCGATGGGGCCGTTCGAGCTCGTCGACCTCGTCGGGCTCGACGTGCGGCTGTCGATCCTGGAGCACCTGCACGCCACCCTGGGCGAGGCCTTCCGCCCCAACCGGCTGCTGGTGCAGCACGTGCGGGCGGGCCGGCTCGGGCGGAAGACCGGGCGCGGGGTGTACCGCTACGACGGCGAGGGGAAGCGGACCGCCGGATAGCGAGCGGCTGGCTCGTTCCCCGATCAGGCGCCGCCGTCGAACCCCGTCCGGCCCACCCACACCCTGCCGCTCGCCGGATCGGAGAGCGCGAAGAGCACCTCGTGACCCTGGCTGCGCAGGCGGACGGCGCCGGCCCAGGTGACGTGCCCGCCGACCGCCGCCTCGCCGACCTCGAGCTCGATCGGCAGCGTGGCGACGGTGTTGCGCCGGCCCTCCTCGTCCTCGACCGCGACGTGGAGCTCGAGCGAGGTGGCGATCCTGCCCTCCCCCGCCGGCGTCGTCGTCACCTGGCCCATCGGGATGCGGACCTCGAACGGCACCTCGACCTGCCGCCGCCCCGCCGGCCGCCCCTCGCCGAGCCACACCCACAGCGGATCGGTCCCCGCCGTGCGGCCGAGGAGCAGCGCCTGCTCGAGCGCCACCCTGGCGCGGTCGGCGGTGGTGAGGTCGGCGAAGGAGCGGCGGGAACGCACCGTCAGCTCGTCGCGGGCGACCTCGACCTCGATCCGCCGCACCGCCCCGTCGGCGCGCGACGAGTGGTAGAAGCCGAGCCGGTAGTAGGACGACAGATCCGCCACCGCCTGGCGGAGCGCCGAGAAGCGCTCGCCGTTGATCAGCGCCACGCCGCCGGTCTCCTCGGCGAGGAGGAGCAGCGTCGACTCGGCGTCGAACTCCTGCCACGCCGCGTCGAAGGCGCGGACCCTGCGGTCCACCGCCGCCGGCTCCGCGGGCGCCGCGGCGACTTGCTCGCCGGGCCGCAGCGGCGCATCGAGCGGCTGGAGACCCGCGCCGGTGTCGTCGAGGCCGCCCAGGGCGGCGGTGATCGTCGGGTCGGGCTGCGCGCCAGGGGCGTCGATCGGGTAGAGCGTGAAGCCGGAGGCGTTGGCCACCGCGGCGAGGCGACGCGCCGCCTCCCGGGTGTCGGCGGCGAGCACGACGCGGAAGTCGTCGGCGCGACCGGCGGGATCGAACGGCCAGCCGCCGGAGACCAGCAGCGCGACCGACCGACCCGACCCGCCGGCGAAGCCCTGGAGCGCGGCGGTCATCGCGCGGTAGGTGCGGTCGAGCTGGTCGGCGAGGAGACGGATCCGCTGCTCCGAGGTGACCGTCCCCCGCAGCTCGACGGCGGCGCTGCGGCCGCGGCGGCCGGCGACCGTGTCGAGCGCGCGGTCGATCTCGCCGCGGTCGGTCGTCCACGGCGTCACCACGTCGAGCCGGCGCCCGTCCCAGCCGACGACGGCGACCGGGTCCTCGTCGCCGAGGAGCGCGAGGTCGCCGCGCAGCCGGGCGAGCACGCGGGCGCGGCCGGCCGCGTCGCCGAAGTACTCGTCGACCAGGACGAGGTAGCGGGTCACCGCCGGCGGCGCCTCGGCGGGAGCCGCCCCGCCGTCCTCGGCCTGCCGGGCGGCCGTACCGTTCGCAGCGCCGCCGCCCGGGCCGTCCTCGGCGAGCACCACCTCGCCGCCCCGCACCTCCTCGAAGACGGCGATCTCCACCGGCGCGCCGTCGACGAGGAGGCGGAAGTCGTCGCGCCCGAGCCCGGCGACGCGGCGGCCCTGGCGGTCGACGACCACCGATTCGACCTCGACGAGCACGACGTCGACGCGCTCGCCGAAGGCGGCGGCGGGCGGCGCGGGAGGCGGTGGCCGCTGCGCCGGCGCCGGAGTCGGGACGGCGAAGAGGAGGAGGGCGAGGACCGGCGCGAGGCCGGCGGCGGCACGCGGGGCGGAACGGCGACGGCTCATCGCGTCTCCCGGAAGTCGAGGAGCGAAGACTAACACTCCATACGCCGGTGACGGCCCGGCGCCTACCCCCCTCCGGCGAGCTCCGCCGCGCCGCGCTCGATCCGCCGCACCAGCTCCGGCAGGTCGGCGGCGGCGACCGAGCAGTGGGCCATCCGCAGGTAGCGCGGCGCGATGGCGACGACCCCGGTGTCGTGGCGCTCGAGGAGGTGCCGGCGCAGCGCCTCGGGGTCGACGCCGGGCGCGGTGACCTCGACGAGCACGAACGAGCCGGCGTTCGACGGCAGCGGCACGAGGAGCCCGGGATCGCAGACGGCGAGGGCCGCTACGATCGCCCGCCAGCGCTCGGCGAGGAGGCGGCGCAGAGCCTCGATCTCGGCGTCGATCGAGGGGCTCGCGAGCGCCGCCAGCGCCACCGCCTGGGACGCCGCCACCGGCGAGCCGACCGTCGCCCGCACCAGCCCCTTGACCTTGCTCTCGAGCGCCCGCGCCGCCGCGCCCTCGGGCGGCAGCGCGAAGGTGAGGAAGCCCACCCGGCCGCCGAAGAAGGCGAGCTCCTTCGAGGCGCCGTCGACCTTGACCGGCACCAGGTTCGGGTGCCGGCCGGCGAGCTGCCAGAAGAGCGACTCGCGCGGCACCGCGTCGTCGTAGACCAGACCGGCGTAGGCGTCGTCGCAGACGGCGAGGAGGGGCCGCCGCTCCGCCTCGGCGACCAGCGCCGCGACCAGCTCCTCGCGTCCGGCCGCCGCCGGCGACCAGCCGCCGGGATTGGACGGGAAGTTGAGCAGCGCGATCGCCGGCTCGCCGTCGGGAAGCGCGGCGACGGCGCGGGCGACGGCGGCGGCGTCCGGCACCCGGTCGCGGAAGGCCGGCGCGGCGATCAGCCGCGCCCCGGTGCGGGTGGCGAAGGCGCCCCGGTAGTTGCCCCAGAAGGGCTCCGGCACCGCCACCGGCCGCTCGGGGCCCGCGAAGAGGTCGGCGACCAGCGACAGCCCGTGCGACAGCCCGTCGACGACCAGCGGCAGCGTCGAGTCGACGCCCTCCGGCACCCCCCGCCGCTGCCGCTCGCGCCAGCGCCGCCGCAGCTCCGGCATCCCGTCGATCGGGGAGTAGAGCACCGCCCGGCCGACCTCGGCCGCTTCCCCCAGCCCGGCGAGCGCGGCGGCGACCGACGGCAGCGGCAGCGCTCCGCCGCGGCCGTCGGTGATCTGCCCGATGGTGCCGTCGAACCGTTTCCCGCGCGCCTCGGCGGACTGGAACGGAATGCCGCGCGGGAAGGCGGCGCGGCGGCCGAGCGGCGACAGCAGCGCGGCCAGCGCCGGGCTCTCGGCGGCGAGGTCGGCGTTGAGGCGCTCGGCTTCGGGGGTCGGCGTCATCGGCGGGCGGTCCTCGGGCGGCGGCTCACTCGGCGGCGGGGCGCAGGGTCAGCCGCTCCACCGCCTGCCGCTCGATCGCCTCCTCCGTCCACGGGAACGGGAAGGCGCGGCCGGCGCGCCAGGCGGCGGTTTGGTCGTCGTAGTGGGGGTCGAAGGGGTGTCCGGACTGGCCGGCGGGGAGGACGGCGAGCGAGGCGTCGGGGGCGCCGAGGTCGGCGATCCAGCGCATCGACGGGCCGTGCGCCACCCGCAGCTCGCCGTCGACCCAGCGCGCCCCGAAGGCGGCGACGGTGGTGCCCGAGCCGGGCATCGGGAACGGCCCACGGGTGAAGAAGCGGCCGAGGACGGGCACCGCGGAGAGCGGGTGCCCGAGGGTCAGCCGGTGGAGCTCCTCGTAGTCCCAGCGCGCGGTGTCGGCGCCCCAGCGGTCGACGGCGTCGCGCCAGGCGGCGGCGAGGGCGCGGGCGACGATCTCGCCCTTCGTCTCCGGCTCGGGCGTCGACACGTCGTCGAGCCAGGCGGCGTCCAGGGTGCCGTCGAGCGCCCACAGCACGCGGTCGGCGCTGGCGACGTCGACCGCGTACGCCAGCTCCTCGTCGGCGAAGACGGCGCCGCGGAGGCGCAGCTCGACGAACGGGAAGAGCGCCGCCGCCGGGAGCGGCCGGCCGGCGGCGTCGGCGGCGGCCATCGTGCCGTCCCAGCCGGCGAGGAGGTCGCGGGCGGCCGCGGCGTCGCCGTCGAGCCCGGGAGGCAGCGCCGGCAGCGCGGCGGCGAGGAGGTCGCGGGCGAAGAGCGAGACGACGTCGGCCTGGAGCGCCGCCGTCGCCGCCGCGTCCCAGCCGTCGCCGGCCGCGAGCAGCTCGCGGATGCGGCGCGCGCGGTGCGGGGTGTCGAAGTCGGCCGAGAGCGGGAACGCCGGGTCGGGAGGCGCGACGCGTGCGTTGGCGGTGACCAGGAGCCCGTCCGCCGGCGCCGCGATCGCCGGCGTCGACTCCCGAGGAAGCAGTCCGCGCCATCCGTACTCCGGCGACCACCCCGGCGAGGGCAGCCGCCCGTCGCCCCGCAGCCGGTCCGGGGCGCGGCCGAGGATCGTCCACAGGAGACCGCCGTGGACGTCGGCGAGCACCAGGTTCTGCGCCGGGCCGACGTAGCCGCCGATCCCCGCCGCCGCCTCGGCGACGCCGCCGGCGCGGGCCAGGGCCAGGAACGCGGAGATCGGGTCGCCGCCCTCGTCGAGCGTCCAGGCGAGGCTCCGCGGCGGCAGGCCACGATCGGGATCGGCGGCGAGGAGCGGCCCGCGGTCGGTGCGCCGCACGTCGATCTCGATCGCCTCGCCGCCGTCGACGCGGATCGTCTCGCGGGTCACCTCGACCGGCAGCCACCCCTCGCCGCGCCGCACCGCCTCGCGCCCGTCGGGCCGCCGCTCGACCTGCTCGAAGAAGACGTCGTGGTCGTCGAGCATCACGTTGGTGAACGCCCAGGCGACGGCGCGGCCGCGGCCGATCACGATCCCGGGCACGCCGGGCAGCGACATCCCCGCCGCCTCGATCCCCGGCGCGCGGAGGTGGACTTGGTACCACGTGCCGGGGACGCCGAGCCCGAGGTGCGGGTCGTTGGCGACGAGCGGAGCGCCCGACCGCGTGCGCGCGCCGGCGACCGCCCAGTTGTTGCTGCCGGGGGCGCCGTCGGGCGGGCGGCGCGCGGCGCCGAGGAGCGTGCCGTCCGCGTCCGTCCGGATCAGCGAGGCGGCGAGGGCGGCGATCTCCTCCGGCACGTGGAGCTCGCCGCCGCCCAGGAGGTCGCGGGTGCGCTCCGGCCCCAGCGCGGCGAGCCAGCGGAAGCGCTCCTCCTCCGGCCGCCCCTGCCAGAACGACAGGTCCTCCCCCATCAGGAAGACGAACGACAGGCTGTCGACCGGCCCCCACGGCTCGGGCACGAAGCCCGGCCCGCCGAGGAGGAGCAGCCCCGGCGGCAGGTCGCCGTCCCGCCCGGCGAGCCAGGCGTTGACGCCGCGCGCGTAGGCCGCGAGCCAGCGGCGGCTCTCCGCGCCCGCCTCGTCCCACAGCCGCTCGGCGCCGCGGCGGAAGCCCATCCGCCGGCTCCGCGTGTCGACGCCGATCGCCGCCTCGCCCGCCAGCTCGGAGAGCCTTCCGGCGGCGAGCCGCCGGCCGAGCTCCATCTGGGTCATGCGGTCGTTGGCGTGGAGCCAGCCGAGCGCGGCGGCGAGGTCCTCCGGCGACTCCGCCTCGACGTAGGGCACGGCGCGGGCGTCCCAGCGCACGACCACCGGCGCTGCGAGCCCGGCGAGGGCCGCCTCGCCGTCGCGCCGCGGCAGCCCGCCGCGCGACCACCAGAGGAAGGCGCCGGCGAGCGCGACGGCCAGGACGAGGACGACGGCGGCGAGGGCGAGGAGGGCCTTCGAGCGGCGGCGCACCGGCGGAGCATACCCGTCGTCGAGGCGGCCGGCGTCCCCCCGCGCGCCGCCGCGCGCACTCCCCCGGCAGGCTGCTATCGTCGCCGCCCCGCGCGCCGGCCGCGATCCGCCGCACCGCCGCGTCCGGCCCGGCGCCGCGCGGCCCGAGCCGACCCGATGCGAGAGATCGCCTACATCCTCCGCTTCCCCGAGGCCGCCGCCCACCGGGTCGAGGTCGAGGCGCGGGTGCCGGCCGAGGGCGCCGCGGCGGTCGAGCTGATGATGCCGGTGTGGACCCCCGGCTCGTACCTGGTGCGGGAGTTCGCGCGGCAGATCGAGACGATCGCCGCCGCCGATTCCGACGGACGGCCGCTGGCGATCGGCAAGACGCGCAAGAACCGCTGGCGGGTGGCGGCCGGCGGCGCCACGGAGGTGGTCGTCCGCTACCGCCTCTATGCCCGCGAGCTGTCGGTGCGAACCGACTTCGTCGACGCCCGCTTCGCGCTCCTGAACGGCGCCGCCACCTTCCTCACCCGCGTCGACGGCGGCCGGCCCGCGGCGGTCCCGCACCGCGTCGCGCTGGAGCTGCCGGAGGGCTGGCGCGGGGCGTGGTGCGCCCTGCCGGGCGAGGGCGAGGGGGAGGGATCGCGCGCCACCTTCGTCGCCCCCGACTACGACGCCCTGGTCGACGCCCCGATCTACGCCGGCTCCCCCGAGGTCCGCCGCCTGGCGATCGACGGCGCGGAGATCGTGCTCCTCGACGAGCACGGCGGCCCGGCCGAGGGCGGCCCGTGGGACGGCGCCCGCGCCGAGCGCGACTTCGCGACCATCGTCCGCGCCCAGGCGGCGCTCTGGGGCGGGCTGCCGTTCGCCCGCTTCCTGGTGATCAACCTCCTGACCGGCGAGGTCGGCGGCCTCGAGCACGCCGACTCCACGGTGCTGACCACCAGCCGCTGGAAGGCGGCCTCGGAGAAGGGCTGGCGCGAGTGGCTCGGCCTCGCCAGCCACGAGCTGTTCCACGCCTGGAACGGCAAGCGCCTGCGCCCGGCCGAGCTCGGCCCCTTCGACTACGAGGCGGAGGTCGTCACCCGCTCACTGTGGTTCGTCGAGGGCGTCACCGCCTACTACGACGACCTCCTGGTGCGCCGCGCCGGGCTGTCGACCGAGGCGCAGTACCTCGCCACGCTCGGCGACACCGCGGAGCGGGTGGAGAGCGTCCCCGGCCGCGACCTCCAGTCGCTCGCCGACTCCTCCTTCGACGCCTGGATCAAGTTCTACCGGCGCGACGAGAACAGCGCCAACCACACGGTCAGCTACTACGGCAAAGGGTCGCTCGTCGCCTGGCTGCTCGACGCCCGCCTGCGCCGGGCGAGCGGCGACGCGACGAGCCTCGACGACCTCCTGCGCCTCGCCTGGGAGCGCTTCCCGCCCGGCCGCGGCTACCGCCCGGACGACCTCTTCGCGCTCGCCGCCGAGCTGGGC